>REEF01000568.1 GCA_007695205.1 Planctomycetaceae bacterium | reverse complement strand
CAATACCTGACGATCGGTGAAAATGGCAGTTCCTTCCAGCTCATATCCCCAAGGGGATCGCTCGTACCTCCGGGGAAAGCGGATCCTGGGACTGGGTGCATCGAGGGTTGCTTCATGACGCCAGAACGCATTTTTCACAACGAAAGAGATCGAACATGTACGGCCTAGGGTTCCGCACCGTTTGCGTGGCGCTGGTTTGCGTAACGCTGGTTTGCATGGCGCTGCCATTGTCGGCAGAAGACAGCCGGCCGAACATTGTTCTGTTCGTCGTTGACGACATGGGCTGGATGGACAGTGGAGTGTACGGCTCGGAGTACTATCAGACGCCGAATATCGACCGCTTTGCAGAGCAGTCGATGCGGTTTACCGACGCGTACGCGGTGCCGCTGTGCTCGCCGACGCGAGCATCGATCCTGACCGGTCAGTATAGCGCTCGGCACGGGATCACCACGGCCGGCGGCCATACCCCGCCCCGCGAGCGGCGAATGCCCCCGTCCGCGCCACCCAACCAACCGCTGCTGATGCCGGAGAGCCAAACGTATCTGGACCCCTCGCATATCACGTTAAGCGAAGTCCTGCGCGATGCTGGCTACCGCACGGCACACATCGGCAAGTGGCACCTCGGGCTGACCGAACCGCATTGGCCGGCAGCGTACGGCTTCGAAGTAGCGTTCCACTGTCAACCCAGCGCGGGGCCGCCGTCCTACTTCTCGCCTTACGGCGTGATTCCTCCGGGAACCGATCCGCCGCAGACGAAGGGCCGCCGTTATGCCGTCGGCACCATCACCGACGGGCCGCCTGGCGAGCACATTACCGATCGTACGACCGACGAGGCGATCGCGTTCGTCCGGGCACATCGTGATGAGCCCTTCTTCCTCAATTACTGGCTGTTCAGCGTCCACGGCCCCTGGCAGCACAAGGAGGAATACACCGCTGAATTCGCCGAGACGACCGATCCGCGCGGCAAACAGGGAAATCCCGTCATGGCGGCGATGCTGCGCAACGTGGACGAAGCCCTAGGACGTATCATGGCATCGCTCGACGAACTGGAGCTGACAGAAAAAACGATCGTCCTCTTCTACTCCGACAACGGCGGGAACGTGCACAGTTGGACGCCCGATGATCCTCGTATCCAAAAGGTCACCGCCGAGCATCCGTTGTACGACACCATTCAAAGCTATCGGAAGTGGTCGGGTGGACGACCGCCGACAAACAACAGCCCTCTGCGTGACGGCAAAGGTAGATTGTACGAGGGCGGTCAGCGAGTGCCGCTGATCGTGCGTTGGCCGGGTGTGGTTCGACCGGGATCGGTCAGCGACGCTGTGATCGGACCGATCGATCTGTACCCTACGATTCTCGACGCGCTCGGCATCCCCATCCCGAAACAGCAGATCGTCGACGGCGAATCCTTCCTGCCGGTGTTGAAAGAAACGGGTACGATGCGGCGTACGGCGTACTTTACCTGGTTCCCGCATCTCGTTCCGGGCGTCAGCGTCCGCCAAGGCGACTGGAAATTGATTCGTCGGTTTCAGCCCCGACCTGCCGACTACGAAGGGCTGCACGAATTGTTCCACCTGAAAAACGACATCGGCGAGACCACGAACTTAGCGGCGAAACACCCGGAAAAAGTCGCCGAATTGGATGCGCTGATCGACGGGTTCGTCGAGCAGACCGGCGCGTTGTCTCCGCAGCCGAATCCCGCTTACCAGCCGCGTCCCGCCACCACCGTCACCCCCGCCGATCCGCTGGACGGCCTTCTGCCCCGCAGATGCAAAGCCACTGTTGCCGACGGCGTGCTGAGGATCGTGGGCACAAGCAGCATGCCGTTTCTGGGCACAGGCAGGGTGAAATCGACCGGACCGATGACGATGACGATGCGGGTGCGAGCGCCCCACGGCGGCTCGGGGCGAGTGGAGTGGCGAGTCGACGGGCAGGACGAATTCCCGGAATCCGGCCAATCCGTCGATTTCTCGCTGTCCGCCAGCGACGACTGGCAGGACGTATCCGCTGAGGTTCCCGCCCAAGGCAGGACCAACATCGTGCGTCTCTATCTGCCCGCTGACGAAGGCCCGTTGGAAATCCAGTCGATCCGTTATCTCCACGTAGAATCAGGGAAGACCATTTACGAGTGGGATTTTCGGAATTGAGAGCAGCGTGCGAACCAACCAGCAAAGGCAGACCGCCATGACGTCTGACGTGTATGAACGATTGGCCGCGCATCTGGACGATCTTCCAGGCGGTTTTACACGAACCGAAGGCGGCGTGGAACTGCGTATTCTGCGACGCCTGTTCGCGCCCGAAGAGGCGGAAATTGCCGTCCACTTGACCGTCATTCCCGAGGCGGCTCGCGTGGTCGCCCGCCGTGCGCGAGTTCCCGTGCCGCAAGCTGCTACCCATCTGGATGCCATGGATCGGAAAGGGCTTGTCCTCTGCACCCGGGACGCCCACGGCCCGCCTCGCTACATGGCACTCCAGTTCGTCGTGGGATTCTGGGAAGCACAAGTCAACCGGCTGAGCCGGGAGCTGGTCGAGGATGTCCTGGACTACGAACCGGCGGTGATCCAGCCGGAACATTGGCGCAAGGCGCCTCAGATGCGCACCATCCCCGTGCAGCGAAGCATCCAGGTGACCAACGAGGTGATGCCTTACGAACTGGGCGAGCAACTGGTGCGCAAGCACACCAGTCTGGCCGTCGCAAACTGCATCTGTCGGCAAGCGATGCGGACGCTGGGGCGCGGCTGCGAGAAACCCGAGGAGACTTGCCTGACGCTGGGAACCGCTGCGGATTATGTTGTGGACAGCGGCCGGGGAAGGAAGATCAGCTTGTCAGAAACCCTGGAAATTCTGGATCGAGCCGACGAAACGGGTCTGGTGCTTCAGCCGGACAACGCGAAAGATCCGCTGTTCATCTGCACCTGTTGTGGCTGTTGCTGTGGAGTGCTGCGTTCGTTCAAACGACATCCCCGGCCGGCCAGCATCGTATCGAGTCCGTTCGTGACCCGCTTGGACAACGGCGCGTGCCATGGATGTCAAATCTGCACCAAGCGGTGCCCGATGGACGCGATCCGCGTCGTCGAGAAAAAGGCGATCCTGGATCAGGACCGATGCATCGGTTGCGGACTGTGCGTCAGCGCCTGTCCTAAGCAGTGTCTGACGTTGGAGCGCAAACCGAATTCAGAGCAGGCGAACGTCCCCAAGACCCACATCCGTTCGGCGCTAAAGGTGGCTCAAGCCCGTGGAAAACTGGGAATAGGCGCATTGATCAAGCTGCAAATCCAGTCGAAACTCGACCGACTGCTGGCCTGTGGCACCTTCGACGGCAGCCAGCCGCGCGAGGATGCCCCTGGAAAACCGTAGCGATTATGCACCCGGCCAGGAGTTTCTTGTCAATCAAGTGAGCCTTGCATGGGTGACGCGGGCGGGGTCGGGAGTCGTTTTCGGGTGACGATCGTCCACTTGGAAGACCTTTGCCCGATGGCGATCAAGACGCTGCGGTATATCCGTGCAGATTCAGGGAAGACGGTCAATGACGGAGGCTTGACAGTGCTCGCCGTAACGGGCACTTCGGGTCGATCGCGTGACCGCCGCGGTATGCCTCCAGCAGCCGTCGCGATTGCTCAGCCAACATCCGGCGGATCTCGCGTCGTTTGCCTTTGATTCGAGGGATCTTCATCGTATCGTAGGCGGTCGTCGCGTGCCGCAGCCAGGCGATGACGGCCGATTCGGCTCGTCGCTCGATCGGAATCCGCTGCGTCCGGGCCACCGTGCCGCTGCCGACAGGCGTGGCATGACTCGTGACGGCATCGGCAAACTGCTCAGCCAGATCGGCATACATGGGAGCAAAGTCGAGGAACTTCAGGACAACGCCGCGGAAGTCATCGACATACTCGGTCTGCTTCCGCTGGCGTCTGGCCGTCTCCGCAACTCTCCGCCTCGCGTAAGCTTCCGTACCGCGCTGCGTCTCTAAATCGGCACGGATTGCCGCGATGCGATCTATCGGAGCCCAAATACCCCGGGAAAACGTCCTGCGACCTTTCTTCTCTTGCACCGTCCAGGTGGGGCCACCCGCCTTGACTCGCCGCGTCAGGGCCGCGTCACCAGGCGGCAACAGTTCCCAGTCGACCGGCACGTGCAGAATCTGACCATCCGAGGCGCGAACCGTACGATCGTTCGGTCCGGGCGTTACGATTCGAGTCTGGTGAGGCATGTCGCCGATCCTGATTCTCCGCACGTTTCTCTCAAGGAACCGCCCCGGTTGGGGAGACTACCACCTGGGCAGTTCGTCCAAGGGTAGATCGACGACGACTAACTCGATGCCGCTCAATAAGGGCTCGCCTGCTCGCGCAACCAATTGCAGATCCAGTGTCCCCGACAACTCGATGTCGTCCAATTCGTACGTGACGACGCGCAACGCTCCCTTTGCGTCGCTGACGATGTCGACGTTTTCCAGCACCAATCGATCCTGCAGACGCACATCGAACACGCGCTGGCCCGGTTCACAAGCTTCAGGTTCGGCGAACGAGAGTCGCACGATGTAGCGTCCGGGCCGGATGCCATCGATCGTCAAGCGGGACAGGCCTTCGGCGGCAGAAGCGCCGACCCAAGGCCAGCCGTGGCCACCTTCCAAAAACAACGAGTGCTGGTAGGACAACGAAAGTTCGGCCGGTTCGGTGCGGATCGCCAGCACCGGCCCTGGACCACCGACGTTCGGGTAATCCAACCACAACGTGCCCGCAGGACTGGTCCTCGCTCCCGGCGCGCCCAGATTGATGCCCAATCGCTGGATCCCCGTCACCGGTCGATCATCCACGCGTCCCCAAGTACTCCATTGCTCGTGAGTGGGCGGCATGCTGATCATCGATACCGAACTGGGCAGCGGGTAACTGCACGTACATCCGGTGAAGTAGTACGGCAAGTTCAGCAGACCGCATGCTGGCACAATGCTGTTGGTGCATCCCGATCGCGGACCGCTGATATGGATCGTGCCGCTCTCCAATCGCTTGTCGTAGAACGCGGCCGTGCCGGACCGCATCGTGTAGATCCAGCCGTAATCGAATCCTCCGTCGCACCCGTAACTCTTCGGCAACGCACGAGGCTGCGGTTGGCCTGTCAATGGATCCGTCCGCTGACCGATCACCGGTTCCGCCGGACGCCACGCATCCTTCTGTGTCGGTGGGCGGTATTGAGAAGGCTGCGGGGCTTGAGCGTCGAAAGCCGGGAACATCGCATCCGCCGCCGATACCTCGCCCTCTGTCAGAACCCGGCCCGTGTACACGTCCTGATAGACTGGTTCGCCCAGCTTATACGGCGGTCGATCCCCATCCGGATAGCCCATCCATAGCTTGTCGTAGGCTCGCATCAGCCCGTCGACGAACATCGGTGGCGGCGAACGCTTAAAGAAACCGGCCAAGTCGTTGTACCACAGTACGCCGACCGGCGCGCGAACCCGTTCGTCCCGACTGGGCTGAAACGGTTCGGTATAGTTCGACGCGCCCGGCAATTCCACCGCTTGGATCACTCGCACCGCTTGGCCGTCGATCGGCGGCTCGGAAGTCTCCCAGCCGGCTTGTTCGGCAACGGCGGTGAATCCTTCGCTGGGCAATGTCCCATCGAAGAAAAACGCGGCGCCGCCATACGGTCGCAGACAACGTCCGACACGCATCGCCCACTGGTCACCTGTTGGTGCGAATCCATCGGAAACCACGACCAGTTGGGCAAAGTAGGGCGGTAGACCGCTGTCGACCAGGGACGACGTCAGTACCGAAACACGCGCACCGTAAAGGCCCGCTGCGTCCAACGCCCGCTGCATCCGATTTGCGTTATCCGCGTCCGCCTGCAGCACGACCACGTGCAACGACGATCGATGGACCAGTTCACCTGCGATCTGCAGGCTGTCATCGCCCAATACCAACGCGTATCCGTGACGATGATTCTCGTCAGACAGCATTTCGGCAACCCGCCGCTGCCACGACTGGCTGGCCGCAGGCAAGGGGGTAACCTCAAGATGGTGCGTATCGGTGGTCGAGCTGCCGCTACCGAAGCACCACAAGCGGGCGTCCTCGGTTACCAGGAAGATCTTGCCATCTGCCGCCAGCATCGTCTGGGCCACCCGTCCGTCGTACCCATCGTCGAAGCTCAATTGGCGATCTCCCACCAGGATTCGATCGCGGACTCGTTCCTCGCCCCGGCCCACGTACCAATCGCCTTCATGGCGATCGATATTGATCCCGCGATCGAAGACCAGCCGCGAAGCGGGCTCGGTCGTTTCGCCTCGCCGCCGTTCGGGGCTGAGCGCTGCGAACCATCCTCCGGGAATCCGCCCGGGCGCTGGTAACTGGAATTCCTTCAATTCGCCGGTGGCTCGATCGAATCGAGCGGGATAGGCCGTGCCGCAGGGGACGATCAGATCGTCGCCCTCGATCACCAGGTAGCCCTGTGGTGTCAATCCGCCCATGGCTGTCGCGTCGTGCGGATGGACCCCGTGTACAAAACTGCCGCGGTCGTTCCGCCAAATGACCTGACCATCCTCCGCGTCCAACGCATAGACGAACACTCCCTCCATGGACCACACCCCGGCGGCAAAATAGATGCGGCCATCACGCAAGACCGGCCCCCCACGCACGGGCCACATCGAGATCATCCGCTGGTTGCCCAGTACTTTCCGATCCGAAGGGGCGGCGCGAAATTTCCAGATCAATGTGCCTTCCGCGGCGTCCAGGCAATACAGATGCCCGTCATCCGATCCGAAATAAACGCGGTCGCGCCACGCTACCGGGGCCAGTCGTACGGGACCCTGCGTGTAAAAACGCCAAAGCTGCTGGCCCGTATCGGTATCGTAAGCCGTCACATGGTCGCTTTGCGACGATCCCACGAATAGCCGCTTGCCCAGCACGACCGGTTCGTCATTGCGGTCGAACTGCAACCGGGATTGTTCGAATGCCGGTCGCGCCGCTGGCAATTGTCGAGACCAGAGGACATGGAGTCGTTCTTCCAACGGCATCGGAGTTGCGGCCGTTCGACCCGCGTCGTAACGCCACATCGGCCAGTCGTCTGCCGTTAGTGTCGCCGGCGTCAAACTGGCCAGAACCAACCATAGGGAAAAAGCTGCGGTGATTTGTCGCTGCGTCATCGAAGTTGATCCTTTCTCGTGAAACCCGTCCGAATTTTGGCAAATTCGGCTACCGATCACCCGTAGCTGAATTCGCCAGAATTCAGGGTTACCGATCCACCTGTCGCGGTCCGAATTTTGGCAAATTCGGCTACCGATCCACCCGTGGTTGAATCTATCAGAATTCGGATCCAACCAAAACCGTCTTTACCCCAACGTTGCATAAAGTTCCGTCGTAGGACGGATTGGCAATCCGTCCAGCCTTTTATGCAACCATGGGGTTTACTCGTCAGAACGCATAGACGTATCCGGCCATTCGTCTGGGATCGGTTGGCCGACCGCCCAATAGACGGCATGAACCAGCAGACGACGAAACTGGGGCATGGCGAATTCTTCCGGGTGCCCCAGCGACGTGTAGAACACTCGACCACCGCCGCAGTGCGTATGGGTCCAAGCCACCGGCTCATGAGGCTGCCGGTCGCCAGCACGCCCCATCATCAGCTTTTGCGTCTTCGGTCCCAGCGGTGACGTTTTGTACAGCCAGGAATGTACCGAGACCTCGCCCTCGGCCCAGCCTTGCACGATCGGATGGTCGCGGCTGGCCGGGATCACCCAGACACAGTTCTCCGGGTCATCCGCCGACTGGCTACCGTGATGCCCCTGGTAGTTGCCTCCCAACACGTCGCGATCGAACTCGGGCCACATGGCGTGCCCGTCCGGCGGCTGGCCGATGCGCAACGCGAAAGCGTGGGACGACGTCCGCAACGCTACGATCGGCTTTCCTTCGTCGACGAAACGTCGAAAAGCGTCCAATTGGGCCTGGGGCAAGGCGCGTCGCCGAACGCTGATCACCGCCACATCCGCCTGGTCCAAGGATTCGATGCCTGGGATCTGCTGGGGATCGTCTGCATCCTCGTAGTAGAAGCTCAAGCGAAAATCACGTTGGAGATGGCGGCGAGCCCATTCGGTCAGCGTGACCTCCGTCTGATACTCGTCTTCCGCCATCACCACGGCGACGTGTTTCCGAACATCATCGCGGAACCGGAACGGTTGGTCTCCCAGCAGTTGATCGCTGGTGATGGTCGGGCACACGTATTTCTCGATATGTTCGACGATCAGATCCGTACCGCTGAAGTGATTGACATACGGCCAGCGTTGCGGATTGTACATCGTGTCGGTCAGATCGCGGACCAAGACGACCTGTTTGCCGTGGATCGCCATTTGACGAAGACCGAACGGGCGTCCCAGCACGCACATGTTCGTATGCACCCCCAGCAGCATCACATGGCGGATGCCCCGCTGCTCCATCAGATTCCAGATCTCGATGCCGCTATCGCTGATCGCGTCCTGGTCCCAGATCTCCAGTTCGTCCATCTGACGCGTCCAGGGAGCGCGAGGATTGCGGCCCTTGGCGGCCAGTTCCTCGTGCCAGCGGGCCAGTTGCTCAGGGTCGTCATCCACACCGCCGTCCGACTGGTCGATCGGGTAGACGCCCTGTTCTTCGGCCGGGATGCGATGACACCAACGGCCGATGTCATCCGGCAGATTTTCGGCCGTCGGTGCGTCGCGTGCTCGAAGACGACCCGGATGCTGCTGGTACGGCTGCATGCAACCGCTGGGAGCATGGATGATCAGCGCGCCCTGCTGGCGAGCCGTCTTGAGGAACCGGTTCATTCGAGGCGCCATCTCTTGTGCGCGGCGGACGGCGTTCAAGCTGTGATGCGAGTCCCACATGTCGCACACGATCACCGCCGTTGCCGTCGCATCCCAACGTTCGTTCCGCTGCAACGTGTGAAATCGATCGACTTGCGGCCGGACAGGCTCCCGATAACGCAACGACAACGCGAAGACGCCCTCTTCGGCTTGAACCGCTCTCAGACCTCCGACCAGTGCCGGTAGGGCACAAGACAGCAGCAGCAAACTTAGCAGCCGATTTACCTTGGGGAACATCCGCATCATGATCGATCACCTTTGCACAACAAGGAACGAAATCCTGCAGTTCATTGTCGCCATCGACCGAACCAGGGTCAAGCCGAACGCGAAAACCCGGGGTCAGACCCAACCCGGGGTCAGACCCTGTTTTCCGGCTTTGGCTCGTGTGGTACATTCCACCGCAGGGCGTTACCTTTACGAGTCCAATTTGCGGGTGCGAGCTATCACATGATGGCACGCGCAAATACCGATTAACAGGGTCTGACCCCACCGCTGACCCCATTAACAGGGTCTGACCCCACCGCTGACCCCACCGTTTGCCCCTTTGCTTTCTTTGGGGCCGTTTCGAGTGTAGAATCAAGCGAAGTCAGAACGGGCTTTGACCGCGAGCGTCAAAGGTTGTTCGTTGGCCCGCGACCTTCGTGGATCGATCGGATCGATGGTATGATTCCTTTGTACGACAGCATTCCGTCGCGCACGACGCCCCTGGTCAATTACGCGATGATCGGCGTTTGCTCGCTGGTGTTCTTCGCGCAATTGGCTGACGAATCGGAAGGGACAGCACCGCTGGTCGAGCGGCTGGGGATGATCCCAGCGCGCGTTTTGAATCCCGAGGAACCGATCCAACGGCTGGAACGAATCGCGGTCGTGAACCGCTTCGGGCAGATCGTGGAAGTCGTCAACCGTCCGCGGCAGTTAGCGTCGCCGCCGTTCAATCCCTGGTGGACGCTGTTGACTTGCACCTTTCTGCACGGCGGCTGGATGCATTTCTTGAGCAATATGTGGTTCTTGTTCATTTTCGGCGACAATGTCGAGGACCGATTGGGACACGTCGGTTACTTGCTGTTCTATTTGTTCAGCGGCGTTGCCGCCAGTGCTGCTCATCTGGCTTCCGATCCTTCCTCGCAGATCCCGACGATCGGTGCCAGCGGTGCGATCGCCAGTGTGATGGGGGCGTATCTGCTGTTGTATCCGCGAGCCACCGTCGTGTCGTTGATCCCCATCGTGTTCATTCTCCAGGTCGTCGTCCTGCCCGCACCTGTCTTCTTGGGGGTCTGGTTCGTACTGCAATTCTTCCAGGGACTCGGTGCCGTTGGTTCGCTGCAAACTTCGGGCGTTGCTTGGTGGGCGCACATCGGCGGGTTCGTTTTCGGCTTCCTGATCGCTGCAGGTTTATGCACCGTCGGAGAAACCCGTCCACCGGTGCAAGCGAGGCGGCCGAGAAGCCAGCAAATGACCGCCTACCGATATCGGCGATAGAGCGACGGGATGGGGAAAACGGCCGGAACGTACGAGGGGCCGACACCCTGATGATTTGGCTGCCTCGTCTCACTCACTCTCCTGAACTAGCCGGTCCCCGGTTCAGCTTTTGGGGACCACCTCAGTTCCGTCACCCGACTTTTCGACATCCAGCCGGATCGGTAGAATCCCAGCTCAACACGCGGTGTTTCAATCGCCAGAACAAGGAGCGGGATGTGAGCGAAGAAACCTCACCGATGGGCGGCGAGTTCGAACGGCAGCCGGTGCCGAAGCGAGCGAGGCTGGGCTTCAAGAGCTTTATTGGCATGTACGCCGGCGAACACTGTGCGGGCACCGAATTGATGATTGGGCCCTTGTTTGTGGCGGCGGGTGTCGCAGCGTTCGACGTGGTGGTCGGATTGATCGTCGGCAACGCCCTGGCCGTGCTCAGTTGGATGTTCATGACGGCGCCCATCGCTGTACGCGCTCGCGAGACCCTGTATTTTCAACTGGAGAGGATTTGCGGCCGACGTCTGGTTACCATCTACAATCTGGCCAATGGCATCATGTTTTGTTTTCTGGCGGGAGCCATGATCACCGTGTCGGCCACGGCCGTCGGGGTCTGGTTCCGTTTTCCCATGCCGGGATTGACCGATTTCTATCCGAACAGCACCGGTTGGGTGCTGGCCGTGCTGGTGGTGGGGGCGTTGATCTCGGTCGTGGCCGCCGCCGGGTACAACATGGTCTCGCGAGTGGCCAATATCGCGGCGCCCTGGATGGTGATGGTCTTTCTGGCCTTCGGGCTGGTTGCCTTACGCCAGTTCATCGACATCAGCGGCGTCTCGATCCAATCACCTCGGGACCTGTGGCATCTGGCCGATCAGGTGATTTGGCGAGGTGGCGAGCCGCTTCCGGGACAGACGAAGTTCACGTTCTGGCACGTCATGTTTTTCGCCTGGTTCTGCAACATGGCGATGCACATCGGCATGTCCGACTTGACGGTGTTACGTTTCGCTCGCCGCAGTTGGTACGCCGTCGCCTCGGCAGCCGGCATGTACGTCGGGCACTTCATGGCCTGGTTAAGTGCCTCGATGCTGTTCGCCTACCAGTTGCGAGCGGCCGGACTGACCAGCGATGCGGCCATCACAGCGGCGGCCACGGCAGGCGAGTTGCCGGCACCGCTGCCCGGACCGCTGGCTTACGAGGCGTGTGGACTGGCCGGCGTGTTGTGCGTGATCATCGCGGGTTGGACGACCGCGAACCCGACCATTTACCGAGCGGGCCTGGCGTTCCAGGCGATCGTACCTCGATCGTCTCGATTCACCGTGACCTTATTCACCGGTGCGGTGGCCACCATCGCCGCCATGTTTCCCGCATTGGCCATGAAGCTGTTGGATTTCGTCGCGTTGTACGGCATGGTGCTGATGCCAATGGGCGCCGTGATCTTTGTCGATTTCTGGCTGGCTCGACGCCTAGGGTTCCAGGACAATTACGCTCAGCGAGCCGGCATCACATTCAATTGGGCGGCCGGTTTGACTTGGTGGATCGCCTTGGCCGTTTGCATGCTGCTGGTGCGTTACGCCGGGATCGAGATCTTTTTCGTCAGCCTGCCGGGGTGGTTTATAGCCGCCTTGCTGTACGTCTTGCTTAGCCGGTGGTTGCAGCGTCCCGTCATGAACGGCCTTCGTTGATCAGCCAACAAACCTTCGGATCGGAAACTTTACCAAACCGTCGTCATCAGCGGAGCCATGTTATGCGGATCTTTCTCCAAATCACGTCGTGGGTTGCCTTGATCGCGACGATCCTGCCCGCCGTTTTGTTCCTGGCGAACGTTTTGGATCTGAACCAGACCAAGTGGATCATGCTCGCCGGCACCCTCGCTTGGTTTGCCGCCACCCCGTGGTGGATGGGCCGGAAGAACCAGCCGGCGGGAGAATAGCCGACCAGCCCGGAATTGGCATAACAGGGAAGAAAAAGATGGATGGCACCAAACGGAACACGATTAAAAGGTGGGTGGCACCAAACGAGAAAGGAAAGCTGGGTGGCACTAATCGGCAAGGCTGGTTCGCAAGGTGGGGTGTTTCGGCTAGAATTTTCGAGTTGTCGATTCTGTGAAAGTAACAGGTTTGCTGGATATGCTCTCACTGAAGTGAATGATACACACCAGAAATAGGGATACTGAATGACAAAAGAACGTTTGTTTAGGACGTCACTTTCCACTGAACTGAAGCAACTGATGGACGCCTGTCCTAGTTTTTGCGTTCCCCAAGATCGTGATACACTACTCCGCCTGGCCATGGGGGACAATCCGAACGAGGATATTTTCGAGGTTTCCTACGAGATTCCAGAAAAGGGCCTTCATGTCGAGGCGGTTGTGACTCGTTGTCGCAATGGCTTGGCGGTGAATTATACGGAGTCGTACATGCGGCGTCGCGATCCAGATTGCATGGTGATCGCCGACGACCAACCGTCCGACAAACCTCAGTTCAAAGATCGTTTTGGCTTCCCCTTCGACTCGTTGCGTGAAGAGACTTTGCAATGGTTGGCGAAGCAAGATCTGATCATTCTGCCCTTGTACACCGGTGGCAGGGAGCTGGGTTATCCGACCGTGTTAGTCTGCCCGAAAAATGCGGCCTTCTTCTGCGGCGCGTTAGCAGATTTGCAGGAGATGCTGCCGTCCGACAAGATCGCGCTCGATTTCGCACCCCAGGCGATTCTTTATATCGCACCACCATTTCGACATACTCACTTTCAGGGCAAGCAGGTGGTCGTGCACAACCGGCAAGCGAATGTGCATGAGATCTTCGCGTACAATTTGTACCCAGGTCCAAGCGCCAAGAAGGGTGCTTACGGGGTCCTGATTCATCAGGGCGAACAGGAGGGATGGTTGACGGCCCACGCTTCGACGGTCCAGGTCGTTACACCGTACGACAACGTCGTGACGATTCTACACGAGGGTGCAAGTGGTGGGGGCAAAAGCGAGATGCTCGAGCCGGTGCATCGTGAACCGGATGGACAGGTGCTATTGGGCCGCAACTTGGTGACGGGGGAACGTCGATCTCTTTCCCTTCCACGAGCCTGCGAACTGCAACCCGTGTCCGACGACATGGCTTTGTGCCATCCGTCCTTTCAGAGTTCCGGCGGCAAACTGGCCGTTTTGGACGCGGAGAACGCTTGGTTTCTGCGTCTGAACCACATCAATCGCTACGGAACCGATGCCTACTGGGAATCGCTGTGCTGCCATCCGAAAGAGCCGCTGTTGATGCTGAACATCGACGGAAAACCGAATGCGACGGCTCTGATCTGGGAGCACATCGAAGACGAACCAGGCAAGCCTTGTCCCAACCCTCGTGTAATTATGCCTCGCCGATTGGTTCCCGGCGTGGTCGACGAGCCGGTCGCCGTGGACCTTCGCAGTTTCGGAGTGCGAACCCCTCCCACAACTCGCGAAGAACCCAACTATGGAATCTTCGGGATCCTGCATATCCTTCCACCGGCGCTGGCTTGGCTGTGGCGTTTGGTGGCGCCACGCGGGCATGCCAATCCCAGTATCACCGAATCACAGAAGATGAGTAGCGAAGGGGTGGGGTCGTTTTGGCCGTTCGCGACGGGACGACGCGTCACGCAGGCGAATCTGTTATTGCGTCAGATACAGCAGACCCCGCAAACCCGCTTCATCCTTCTTCCCAACCAGCACATCGGAGCTTGGCAGACCGGCTTTATGCCCCAGTGGTTGGCTCGTGAATACATGGCGCGCCGTGGTTCGGCTCGGTTCCGATCCGACCAGTTAGTTGCCGCTCGATGCCCGCTGTTGGGATACGCGATGCGTTCGATGCAGATCGAAGGCACCTTGATCCCCCATTGGTTCCTCGAAGTTCACACACAGCCCGAAGTCGGCGAGGATGGCTACGATGCGGGGGCCAAGCTGCTGTACGACTTTTTCCGAAAGGAATTGCCGCAGTATTTGGAAGAAGACCTGGATCCTCTGGGGCGACATATCATTCGAACTTGCCTGGACAACGGCAACCTGGCTGACTATGAGAGTCTTTTACCGCAACGCATTTTTGTGGAAGGCATCGGCCGCTAGTTCTCGTTCGATGATCGGCCATCGGCAACATGCCGAAACGACCCATATCGTTATCCTCCATCGTGTCTTTCCAGAAGCTCCAGATTGAACTCGGGTGGCCCCATCGTGACGATGCCCAGATAGCCATCGACGGTCACGTATTGGCCGTTCTGGAGCAAGTCGACGACGTGGGCTACGCCGTTGACGCAGGGGATGCCCAATTCCCGAGCGATGATGGCTCCGTGGATCAGCATCCCGCCGCGACGCTCGACAACCGCCGATGCCAGCGGGACGAGATGCGTCATCATCGGCTGGATCGAGTCGCAAACCAACACTTCGCCCGCTTGGAAACGACCGAGGTCTTGCGGACCGCGGACCAGCCGGACGTTGCCTGAGGCCAATCCCTGCGCGGCTGGCTGACCCACCAGTTGACGTGGCGAGTCGCCTGACGACGCTCGCATCGGATGCGACGTCACCTCCTCGGTTGTTGGCAAGAGAACGGGCTGCCCGTTTGGTTCACGAATGGCTGCACCAATCCGTTCGGCCGCTTCCGCAGCGATTTTCGCATCCGCGTTCAGTCTTCCTGACGTTTTCAGCCTGGCACCGGCCACATTCAATGCACGCAAGAGCTGGCTTTCAACGCGAGCAACCAACAGATTATCATCGTCGCGAAGTTGCCAGCTCAAGCGAGCCAGTCGCAGCACTTCCCGCGCCTCGTCCTGCCGCTCCGTCCCCACAGCATCCAGCAAACGTTGCTCCAGATCCCTTGCCGTTGGTCCTTCCTGGCCTTCCTTGCTTCCGCCGGTCGAAGCGGGGCGAGACGCCAGTTCCAGAATATTCTTCAACAAGGGAGTCGGGTCGTCGATCAAACGCTGCCCGCCAAAAGCCACATCCATGAACTGTCGAGCAAGGACCTGAAAGGCCTGGACGAACCGGGCACCTTCCGCGAGGCGGGACAGCCGATCCGCCCACTGGTTGTCTACTTCCTGGTTGCTAATCGAAACCTCGTGGACAACCTGTTGGATGGCATTTCGGAGCACGGGGGACTCGCGCACCTGATCTGCCAAGGCTTGCAGCGATCGATTGCGTTGCCCGGCGAGCATCGCCACCCCTCGCAACAAGCCGACGAACTCGTAGGGGTCTTCGGGATGGACGGCGTCGTTGTAATACACGCCCAAGTAACGGACACCGTGGGCGAAGGGGATGAAGTCGTCCCAATAGGTTTGTTTCCAGCGGTTCAGTTGTGCCAAGCGGGCCTCGATGCAATCTGCCAGCTCTGAATCGGCCATCTGCTCCACGGGCTCGGCTGCCAAACGGTCGCCCAGTTCGCGAAGCTCGGGGATCAACTGCTCGGCCACAAGATGCCCGAGTTGCCGCAGTCTTCGCTGATCGGGTCGCAAGGTCAGGTACCAGGGCCGCTTGTCGTCGGGGTCCTGTCGTCCCCGGGTGATCGGTCGGGCTTGTAGGACTGTCGACCGGTCACTGCGGCCCGTCCACTCGATGTCTGGGCACCAACCGAAATGGGCTTCTACCCGATCAAGCAACGCTAACAACGACTCTAGATCGTGTTGTGCCAGTAACGGCTCGTTCTGTGGATCGCCATCACGTCGCCCGGGCGTGA
>REEF01000445.1 GCA_007695205.1 Planctomycetaceae bacterium | reverse complement strand
CCGATGCCGATGACGGTCAGCGCGATTCCGGACAACAGCCATGGATTGTGCGACTCTTGAAACAGCAAGATGCCGACCGCCGCGCCCAGACCGACTTGCGAGGCGTTCAGCACATTGGCGTGCACCAGTGTGGTCAACTGCAAGCCTTTGATGATCAACGCAAAGCCGATCAGATTGAAGGCGCCGGAGGCCAACATCCATGCCAACGTGGATGGTTCGGTAGCCAGCATGCCTGCCGCGCCCATCCGCAGCCAGCTAATCCCGCCCAGTACGACCACACCGACACCCGTGACAACCAAAACGGTGACCGTGATGGGAACACGCGCCTTGGCCGTGTGGCGGATCGCGGCTCCCAAATAAGCAAAAGCCGCCCCGGTGCCGCAGGCGGCCGCCAAGCCCAGCAGGACCACGCCCGTGCTGGTAGCGCCCGGCAACGAATCCAGCGAGTCGTTGGCATGGGCCAAACCGACGCTTATCAAAGAGATGGCGGCAATCACCAGAGCGATCGCCAAGACCGAACGCAGCGATAACCACTCGCGAAACAAGGCCATACCGATCAGCCCGCTGGCTGCCAGGTTCACGCCGAAAACCAACGGCATGGTGATCGCCAAGCCCACCACACCAAAGGCCCATTGCATGCTGAGATTGCCTGCCAACTGGACCACCAGCCCGGCGGTCGCCAACACCCCCAAAGCAGACCACGGCACCGCGAACCGTTCGCCCTGCAACCAGCGCCACAGAAGCCAAGGACCAACGATCGAGACCGCAACGATCTCCTTGACGCAGATCGTCCAGGCGGGTTCGATCTGCAGGCCGGCCAATTGGCGCAGGCAGATATTCGCGGCGGTATAGCTGAGCGCCGAAAGCAGGCAGCAGGTCGTTCCGAGCAGCGCCGGTTCGATCCGTCGAGGGCAGGCTGTGGTTGGGGGGGGCGCTGAGTTCATCCAAGTTATTGTAAGCCGACGAGCACTATTTGGAGAAGGTGGTCCAAAAGAAAAAGGCCGGTTGATGACCAACGTCGGTCCAGGGTAGGATGATCGCACGTAGTGCCCTGCCGATGGTTGTACCGTCCACCGACACTCAAGTGATAAAGATGCTCAAGTCTACTTTGTTTTGTTCTACGTTGTTCGCGGGCTTTTTTGTAGCAGCCGTAGCCGGAAGGATCGCAGCCGACAGTCAGCCGACGGGTTTTCGGGTCGAGTTGTCGGACCCGGTTGCCCCGGAAGATGGGGTCAAGGAGTATCATGTGGTCGCGAAGCAAGACGAACGCGGGATGCCGTCAGGCTATTCGCTCGCGTTCCAGACCCATGTTTGCATCGACGAACAATGCCGCATGGTACATGTCACCATGCACTGGGACGCGTTGGGTTTTTACCAACGTTTGGAATATCCTGCGGAGCTACCGCTGACCCGACGGAAGCATGAACCGTTTACGCAAGAAGACTACGCTAAACTGGACAAGATCCTCCAGGATCGGGATTCGATTCTTTCCAGTTACCCGCTGGAGGTTTTGGTCGCTCCGCAAGTGGCGGACGATGCTTTGGACATCGACGGCTGGTCTGGCGCGACGCCTCAGACCATCAGGGATGCGGTGGTAGACGACGCTGCGTACACGACCTGGACCATGTGGCACTGGGCCAATGGCCAGATCGTTCCCCAATTACGAGCGTTGACCGAACGGCGGATAACCCCGGATTATCTGCGGCACCTGCTGCGTTCCACGGACCGCCACGAATTGGATTTTGCCTTGCGGTACCTGAGCGACCATGATTGTGGTCAGTGGTCGATGGCCGACGAAGTATTCGATTTGCTGGAACGGAGCAGCGAGCGAGAGCACGTGGTCATGGCACTGAAGTGGTTGGGTGGTACGGTGGAGGACCAGCAACAGTTGCACGACCGGTTGATCCAGGCATTTGTCAGGATGGGCTCCAATCACAGCCCGCTGGTTCTGGAGTATTTTGGGAACGTGGCCGATCTACCCGCGGAGACTCTCGAGGGGTTGACCGCCGTTTTGGGGCAGGTCCCCTATTTCCAAGTCCACCTGACGCTACGGCTGCTGGATTCCAAATCGTTCTTCTCGGAACGAGTCGAAGCGAACATCGCCGCGTTGCTGGACCACGAGAATTTCTTCATCGCTCGACGCGCCAGTCAGCATCTGGCCCAGCAGACCTTAAGCGACGCAGGCCGACAGCGACTGGACACCTTCCTGAAACAACACCAACACCGCCTGTAAACGAAAAGGGGACGGGGGTCTTTTCTGCACCTGACATCGCTTCGCGACTTGGGGCGCTGTCGTCGGCAACGCAACCGAGCCGTATCCGGGCGGGTGATTTAGACGGTGTTTTCGTTTTCGGTTACCGTCCAGGTATCGCCTGAGTGAAACAATTGTTCGAGATCGCCGATTCCACGATTGGCTTGGGCCAGTTGGATTTGACGGTTCAGTTCCTCGTCATACCTCGCGGCATCCACGGCTCGGAAAACGCCGATCGGTTCCGGGAAACCGTCCTCGTGCCGCAGGCGGCTCAGCAAATAAGCCAAGCTGGGTTCCGTCGCCTGCTCGTCGTGTACCAACAGATCCTGTTCATCGTATCCGTCTCCCAACATCACCACCTGGGGGTTCAAACCGTTCAGTCGGATGCCCTTCTCTCGGTTCTTGCCGAAGACCAGCGGCTTGCCATGTTCCAGTTCCAGCACGTGATCCAACTTGGTCTCGCGGTCCGTGGCGTACTGGAAGGCTCGGTCGTTGAAGACGACACAATTCTGATACACCTCGACAAAGGCCGTCCCTTGATGCTCGGCCGCTCGCTGCAACACCATTGCCAGGTGTTTGATGTTCACGTCGATCGATCGGGCCACGAACGAAGCCTCGCATCCGATCGCGATCGAGAGCGGATGCAAGGGGTTATCGATCGCTCCCATCGGCGTGCTCTTGGTCACCTGGCCCAGTGGCGAAGTCGGGGAGTACTGGCCTTTGGTCAGCCCGTAGACACGATTGTTGAACAACACGATATTGATATCCATGTTTCGGCGGATGCAGTGCATCAGGTGATTTCCCCCGATGCTCAACCCATCCCCATCGCCGGTGATCACCCAGACTTGAAGATCGGGGCGGACGGCCTTGAGTCCGGTCGCAATGGCCGGCGCGCGACCGTGGATTCCATGCATACCATACGTGTTCATGTAGTAGGGAAATCGGCTGGAACATCCGATGCCTGAAATGAAGACGATCTTCTCCAGCGGGACTCCCAGCCGGGGCATCATCCGACGCATCTGAGCCAGGATGGAATAATCGCCACAGCCCGGACACCATCGCACGTCCTGGTCACTGGCGAACTGAGCGGCGGTCAATACGGGCAGATCTGCTGAACTCATTTCGGCACCTGGCAATCGTGAATCGTTTGAATCTTGTCGACGATCTCTTGGACGGCGAACGGTTTTCCCTGGATCTTGTTCAGTCCGATCGTCGCACGCAGGTACTTGGCCTGGATCAGCATCCGGAGCTGGCCTCGATTCCATTCCGGGACCAGGATTTGGCGGTACTGCTGCAGCAAATCGCCCAGATTGGCCGGCAAAGGATTCAGGTATCGCAGATGGGCATGGGCCACCTGCATCCCTTGTTGCAGGCAGTGCTCGACGGCCGTCGCACACGCACCGAACGTTCCCCCCCAGCTTAACACCAGCACCTCCCCCTGCTCCGGCCCGTGTACCTGCTGCCGCGGAATATCGTCCGCGATCCGCTCGACTTTCTCCGCTCGCAGATTCACCATCCGCTGGTGGTTTTCGGGATTGTAACAGACATTACCGGTCGGATCTTCCTTTTCCAAGCCACCGATTCGATGCATCAATCCGGGCGTGCCGGGGATGGCCCAGGGACGAGCCAAGAGAGCGTCTCGGGAATACGGGTGGAACGGGCGCCCATCGTCTGTCGCTTTCGGATGACGGACCGGGATCCGTGGTAGATCGGCCAATCGAGGAATCCGCCAAGGTTCAGCACCGTTGGCCACGTAGCCGTCCGATAAAACGATCACCGGCGTCATGAACCGTGTCGCGATCCGCCACGCCTGCACGGGAACATCGAAACAATCGGCCGGGCTACGGCACGCCAGCACGGGCATCGGGCACTCGCCGTTTCGCCCAAACAACACTTGCAGCAGGTCAGCCTGTTCGGTCTTCGTCGGCAACCCCGTGCTGGGACCGCCACGCTGGACCGAGACGATCAGCATGGGCAACTCGAGGATGACCGCCAACCCCATCGCCTCGGATTTCAAGGCAATTCCAGGACCGCTGGTCGTCGTGACAGCCATCGCGCCGCCAAACGCCGCGCCGATCACCGCACACATGGCAGCGATCTCGTCTTCGGCTTGGAAAGTTCGCACGGCGAAATTCTTGTGGCGGCTCAATTCGTGCAGGATCTCGCTGGCCGGCGTGATCGGATACGAACCCAGGAACAGGTCTTTGTCGCTTTGTCGCGCTGCCGCCATCAATCCCCAAGCCAACGCCTGGTTGCCCATGACATTATTGTACGTCCCGGGAGCCAATCGTGCCGGAGCGACGCGATAACCGATGTCAAAGATCTCCGTCGTCTCGCCGAAGTGCCAGCCCGCTCGCAACGCTCGTTCATTCGCCTGGGCGATCTCCGCCTTGTCCCCGAACTTCGCCTGGATGAATTCCAGCGTGACCGTCAACTCGCGGCCGAACAACCAGTAGACCAAGCCCATCGCAAAAAAATTCTTGCAGCGATCTGCCAGCTTCGTTGACAGCCCCAGATCCTCGACACTCTTTCGCGTCAGCGTCGTCATCGGGATCCGCACCAACCGGTAGCTGTCCAACGATCCATCCTCAAGAGGGTTGGTATGGCAACCGGCCAGTTTCAGGTCCTTATCGGTAAAGCTGTCTTCGTTGACCAACAACAACCCACCGGGAACGACATCCGACAGATTGGTTACCAGTGCGGCGGGGTTCATCGCCACGAGTACGTCCAGTTCGTCACCTGGCGTAAAGATCTCGTCCGCCGCGAATTGGACCTGGAATCCGCTCACCCCGGCTCGTGTACCCTTGGGAGCCCGGATCTCTGCAGGAAAGTCGGGAAAAGTCGCCACATCGTTGCCGGCCATCGCGGAAGCGTTGGTGAACTGACTGCCGGTCAACTGCATGCCGTCTCCCGAGTCTCCGGCGAAACGGACGGTGGCGGATTTCAGCTCTCGAATCGTTCTTTGGAAACCGGCCCAGGTGGGGGTGCCAGCACTTGTCGACATGGCAATCGTGGTTTATCAAGTGAGAGATGGAAGCCATCCCCATGTTTTCGAAGCATCCAAACCTGCTACAAGATACCGACTTGATGGGGTGAAGACAACTGGGATGACCGGTTGAAAATGCGAGAAGCCATGGGTCCTTGCAAGATTCGAGCAGAAGTTTTGTAATCGTGGGTGCTCGATCGTCCCTTCAACTATGGAGAGAAGACCTCATGCCGAAAAAATCGATTCAAGATGTCGAAGTCGCTGGGAAAACCGTTCTGATGCGAGTTGACTTCAACGTCCCCTTAGATGCCGAGATGAATGTCACGGACGACCGGCGGATCCGCATGGCGCTGCCCTCGATCCGCAGCGTCATCGACCGAGGTGGCCGGCTGATCTTGATCAGCCACCTGGGGCGTCCTAAGGGTGATGCTGGCGATAGCAAATTCAGCATGAAGCCGGCTGCAGAGAAGCTGTCGGAGTTGATCGGCCAAGCGGTTGGCTTTGCGATCGATACGGTCGGAACAGACGCCAAGATGAAGTCCGCATCGCTGGAAGACGGTCAGGTGCTGGTGCTGGAGAACCTGCGATTTCATCCTGGGGAGAAGAAGGGAGATCCTGATTTCGCTCAAACGTTGGCTGGCATGGCGGATATCTACTGTAACGATGCTTTTGGTACATGCCATCGGACGGACGCGTCGATGGTCGCGGTCCCCGAGGCGATGCCGGGCAAGCCGAAGGTCGTGGGCTTCCTGGTCGAAAAAGAGATCCAGTACCTGAGCGACGCCATCGCCGCGCCCGAGCGACCTTTTGTGGCGATTCTGGGCGGTGCGAAGGTTTCCGACAAGATCAACGTGATCAAGAATCTGCTGGGCATCTGCGACAAGGTTTTGATCGGTGGTGCGATGGCCTATACTTTTTCACTGGCCCAGGACGGAAAGATCGGCAAGAGCCTGGTTGAACCCGACAAGGTCGATCTGGCCAAGGAGTTGATCGCGATGGGTGGCGACAAACTGATGCTGCCCGTGGATACGCATTGCGGTGACCAATTCAGCGGTGATTGCCAGAAACAAATCGTTCCGCTGGGTCAAATTCCCGACGATTACGAGGGCTTGGATATTGGGCCTCAGTCGGCCGATCTGTTCGCCAGCGTCATCCGTGATGCCAAGACGGTCGTCTGGAACGGACCGATGGGCGTCTTCGAGATGCCGCCATTCGACCTGGGAACCAAAGCCGTCGCGCAAGCGATCGCTGATAGCAGTGCGGTCAGCATTATCGGTGGCGGGGATAGCGCTGCCGCGATCCAGCAATTAGGCTTCGCCGATCGAGTGTCGCACGTCAGCACCGGTGGAGGTGCCAGCCTGGCGATGCTAGAGGGGCAGAACTTCGCAGCCGTAGCTCTGCTGGACGATAAATGAGCGGAAAGAAAAACCGTTCAGCCGTAGAGTGCCACGAGCCTTGATTTCCCGAAGACGGAGCGGAGCAATCCGATCGATGATGAGTGATCCGTATTTCCAGCAGTTGTTCGCCGAGCGGATCGGTGGTCCCCAATATGGGAAAGGCACCGAGATTTACAAGTTCGAGAAGATCAAGCGAGCCAAACGTCAGGCGATCCAGACGCGACCGGATCGCTTGCTGCTGGACTTCGGGATCGGTGAAAACGATTCGATGGCCGACGCAGCCGTTCGCCAGCGGATGGCCAGGGAGATCGATCAAGCGGAAAACCGAGGCTACGCAGATAACGGTATCGCCGAATTCAAAGAAGCGGCAGCCAGGTTCATGGAGCGGAATTTCGGTGTCCGCTTGGATGCGGCCACCGAAGTCAATCATTGCATCGGATCGAAGACTGCCTTGGCCATGTTGCCTGCGTGCTTCATCAATCCGGGCGATGTCACCCTGATGACCGTGCCCGGATATCCGGTGGCCGGGACACACACACGTTACTACGGCGGATCGATTTGCCGTTTGCCGCTGGTGCCTGAAAACGATTTCCTGCCAGATCTGGACGCCATCCCGAGTGACATCGCCCGCCGCGCCAAGCTCTTGGTGCTGAACTATCCAAACAGTCCGACCGGCCGAGTGGCGACTCGCGAGTTCTATCAGCGAGTCGTCGACTTTGCCCGCGATCACCAAGTGGTCGTGATCCAAGACGCGGCACACATCATGCTCACCTTCGAGGGGCAGCCTCTGAGCTTCCTGCAGGTTCCTGGGGCGCGCGATGTGGGGGTCGAAGTCCATTCGTTGTCCAAAGGCTTCGACATGATCGGTTGGCGGATCGGCTGGGTTTGCGGGCATCCACGCCTGGTCCAAGCGCTGGCCGATGTCAAAGACAACAGCGATTCGGGTCAGTTCATCGCCATCCAAAAGGCCGCCGTTACCGCGTTGGATGATGACACGATCCCGCGGCGAGTGAACGAAAAATACCGCCGCCGGATGGAGAAACTGGTCGCGGCACTCACGAACTGCGGGTTCCGTTGCCAGATGCCGGGGGGGTCCTACTTCCTGTACACCCCCGCACCGCGTGGCGCACGGGACGGCGTGCAGTTCCCCAATGCGGAGGCTGCCAGCCAACACCTGATCACCGAGCAGTCGATCGTTACCGTTCCCTGGGATGATGCCGGAGCATTTTTGCGGTTTTCGGTGACGTACGAAGCGGCGGACCAAGAGGCCGAAGATGCTTTGATGGCCGAGACCATTTCGCGACTACAGCAGCTTCGATTGGTCTTTTGAATCAACCGCCTACCGGACTCTTCCGTTCGCTCCATCGGAGTTCGTCGCTACGTTCCAGCAGACGCTTGGTCAAAAAGTAGACGATGGCACGGTTCACTGGCAGGCTGCGATCGGTCAGCGCGCTGCCTTGCAACGAAGTCGGCGCCTGGATCAGAAACAGATCCCGCAATCTTTCCGCCTCTTTGGGATCCAGCTTGTCCAGCGGTGGCCGTACCCTTTCGATGCGGTCGTGCATCCGTTTGACGTTGCTCGCAAACCGCGGATCTTCGGCACCGACGGCAAACATCAAGGACAGCCGTTCTCGGATCGTCGGGTGGTTGAGCGACTTTGTGGCGCTCATTCTGCGGTAAGATTCGACCGGCGACAGCAGAACCAAGGCTTTGACGTCTTGCCCTTGTTTGTACGCCGGAGTGATCGGCCAAGCCCAATCCCGAATCGCCCATTCCATCGCGATGATGCAGCCGACCTCGGCGGCAATCACCGTCAACATCTCGATGTTCACTTCGCCGGCATTATTCTTTCTCATCAGTTCGCTTTTCGCCGCCTCCAAATCCAACCAAATACGGCTGATGTCGTCCGGTTTGAGCCCATCGACCGTCACCGACTCGGTTCGTCCCGGCTCCCCGGGGACTCGGCGAGTCGTGCTGCGGCCGTGGCCTCGCAGATCGATGACCATCGAAGCGTGGCCCAGCGTCTGAAGACCGACGGCCAGAAAATTCCAATCGCTCCCTTGCCCCTCCCAACCGTGCACCATGATGATCGGGACGGTTTCCTTGCCCTGACGAATCTTCTCTTGAGGCCCGTAGTATTCGCAGTGGATGCGCCATCCATCGCGAGTATCCAGAGTCATCGAGACCGGCTCCGGCGGCTTATCCTCTTGCTGCTTGGGTCTTGTTGTTGTCGGCGTCTTCGGTTTGACGGCAGGCTTCTGAGCAGGCGGTTGAGCGGCTGCGGGGGGCTTCGGCGGCTGGGCAGCCGGCGGCTGGCCTGGGGGTTGCGTAAAAGGTGGTTTCGAAGGAAGTTGTGCCCAAGCGGAAGCGGTCAGCAAGCAACCCATCGCGATCAACATGCAGGACCACCTGCCCCGAACGGGAGAACCCCACCCCGGGACATCACAGCCATCATTTCGTTTCATCGCTCTTCTCCCTTCTCGACGCCAAGATTCTGTTGCGTTGCCTTACTGTATCCTAGATGGCCAAACTGGAAGCGTCAAGAAATCACCGTAACTCGTTAGAAGCGGTACTCGAGACCCAGATTCAATCCGTGAGCATAGAAATGAGTCGAATTGAAGTTGAACGCTGGGTGGACTGCGTTGGGGGGCGGCTGAGGACCGAAGAAACGGCTGTCGACCATCGTGTCGATTTGATCGCCAGGTCGCAACACGCTGCTGAAGAACATCAGGTTGTAGCCCACGGACAATTTGACGCGATCTACAGGATGATAAAATAGCTTGATCCCCGTGTCGTGCATGTACGAAAACGTGTCCCTCGTATGGGACCCAGCATTACTGCCCTGCTGGACCAGCAGACCCGAGTTTGGACGGTTCGGATCGGTCGCTCCGCTCAACTCCGCCCGCTGGTTCATGTTGCCAAAACCAAACTTGGCCATCAGTTCCAATCCCCAGCAGCCCCTTTGGTAACGGCCTTGAATACCAAAGTGACCTCCGTGAAATTCATTTCTTGTCTGAAACGAATCGCGGACGCTAAGGGAACTGGCGGCCGTTGTCGTGCCGGTCGAGGAGCTGGTGGACTCGATCAACAGGCTCTCGTTCAAACGGCCCATTTGGTAACCGAACAGAAAGTCCAGGCGTGAATTACCGGTCCGCATCAGCAAGCAACGCAGGAAGGCGTCTGCTGCCAGGAACTCAGATTCGGTGAGCACCTGGATCCGGCCCTGGGTGGTCCCTAGCGTCCCCATGTTGTCGATGACCAACGCCTCTTGTTGACCGCTCGCATCGTCGAAGAAGGGGCGAGCGAAAAAAGGCAGGTCGCCTGAGTTCAGCTCGAACCGGTTTTTCGCTTCCCCGATCGAAACGAAACGCCCGCCGATGCCCAGGCACTGACAGTCGTCCAGCCACATGCCAAACTGCAACCGCCCACCAGGTCTCGCTTGCTCACTGACGGTGCTGCCTCCGAACAACACGGTGGCTTCAGGCAGAACCCCTGGGTCATTCCCCGTCACCAAAGCTGGGTAAAAGCGAGACTCGCGCCACCAAAGAAGGAACTCCAACTCCACCCAGAACCTTTCGACACATAGCGGTTCGTAACAGCCCATGCCGACTCCACAGCCCATGCCGACTCCACAATCGCCACCGACTTGACAGCCGCCGCCATACTCCATCATGTAACCGCCATGATCGAAGGCTCCGAATCCCTCCACACCGGGCTGATAACTCGGAGCGTCCATCAGCCCCTCGGAGTCATCGTCGAATCCCAAACGAGTTGTTGCCGAAACCGAGCGAACGATGGTTCGGTTCCCACTTGTGGTGCGAAACTCGGTGGCGAGCCCAGTAATGGACACCGGCGAAGCCAGCAACGATCCAAGTAAACCGACGGTCATCAAAATGGTTGCAAGACGAGGCATGGTTTTGCTAAATGCAACTCGAAAGCCGCATCTCCTTCGATGGGGGGGATACAAACATAGCGAATCCAAGAATGAGGATTCTCTTCCTGCCTTTGCTGATTATTTCGGCTGTAACGATCGTGTCAGTTAAAGCATTTTGGCAATTTACGACGAGTTTGCGGCGAGAATCGAGTTGTCTGAGTATCCATGGCGATGAAATGAGTGGTTTAGGCAAGACAGGAAGTGCTATAAGACTGGCCCAAAACGCGTCGACGGACAGAATTTCAACCTCGATCCCAAAAAGTGGAAATTGGGAAAGATGAGCAGAAAATATCTCCGGCTTGGATTCTGCCAATTATCGCGATTCCTTCAGCCGATGGTTATTCAGGACATCCGTCGCCCCCAGGTAACAAGGACCATTGGCCGTATGCAGCATGCGAGCATTTTGGACAGCGTTCGCCAGACGGTGCGAGACGTCTTTGGTCAACTTGGTGCGGGCCCCTCGATTCGGATGACCGAGCACATCCTGATCTGTGAGGACCTGTACTGTGGACGCCGATTTCGCTGCGGTGCGTTCGAGGCCGTCTGGTTTATCGAAGAAGCACAAATCAAAGTCTACGGCGCGCAGGGCAGGGTCGTTCGAGTGTTGTCGGCAGCAGACGCGTCGCCCACCGACCAGACCAGCGCACTTCGTGCCGCATGAGCGGAAAATCGACATCCGTCACGTTATCGGGTTGGTCTTGATTTTGGTTCTGATCCAGGTCTTCCTTCCCACGGCAACCATCGCCCAGTTGATTGTTCCCGGAACGGGGAGCGTCGTGACCCAAGTCGGTGATGACTTCGAGGACCCGCAATGGGAATATCACTTCCACTGGCCCAAGAGTTCCCGTGATCTCGACGGCCACGAACGGCTTCCCGCAGGCTATTCGGCAAACGGACGTTGGTACGAAAGCGTCAAGCGGGGGCATCCGGATATCGTCCGCCGAGTTGACACACCACTGGGGGGGCTTCCGGGTAGCCGCGGCTCGCTATTGCTGCAATCACTGCAGACGGGCATCCCAGGCCAACCTGGATTCCAATTGGCTCAAGATGACCTGGTGGCCGATGTCTCGTATCGCTTGGGCGGCGCGATCCCCGTCACCCGCGGTCCCAGTGTGGTCGTGCGAGTGTTTCTGCCACCCGTCGATCAATGGGAAAGGCGGTCGGGACCTCATTTTGGATTTCGCGTGGCGCTGGAAACGGCCACGGTTCGCTCCCCCGCCTCCAGGACGCCGGTTACCAGTCAGGTGGGCCTGGATACTTATTGGCCTGGGATCTTCATCGAATTCGAGAGCAAACCTGATGGGGGCGAACACGACTATGCCCACTTTCGTCTACGAGCCAATCGCAGAGGAAATGACTATCGCAGCCGGCAGATTCCCATCACTGGCTGGTGGACGCTAGGCATCTCGATGACTCCCGATGGCGGTGTGCATTATTTTGCCAAACCAGGCGTCGACGATTTGACCGCTGCGGATCGCTTGGGATCCGAGTATCCGTACGGGTTTCGCGCTTTGACGTTCAAGACGTTCTTTTTCAACGTTTGCAGTAGCGACGATGGAAAATCGTGGTCGACACCTTGGATTCTTGACGACCCCACGGTCTACTTAGTGCATTAGTCGCCGTTACGTTGGAAGGAGATTTGGCTTTGAACAATCCACAGGATTCACAGCTTATCCGAGTCGGTCACAGTCCCGATCCCGATGATGCCTTTATGTTCTTCGCGTTGGCCGCCGAGCGATTGGAAACCGGTCGTTACCGATTCCAGCACGAACTGGTCGATATCGAAACGCTTAACCGCCGGGCGCTGGGGGGTGACCTGGAGCTGACCGCCGTCAGCCTGCATGCCTACGCTTACTTGCAGGACAAATACCTACTGTGCAACTGCGGCGCCAGCATGGGGGACCAGTATGGCCCAATGGTGGTCGCCAAGCCAGGAACGTCGCTCGAAGACGTGCGAAACCGAGTGGTCGCGGTACCCGGCACGTTGACGACGGCCTACTTGGTCCTGCGAATGTGCCTTGGCAGCGATTTCCAGCATGTCGTGGTACCTTTTGACCAGATTCTGGATGTTACCGCTCAAGGGAACTACCAGGGGCAGCCCATCGACGCGGGCTTGGTGATCCACGAAGGCCAGTTGACATACGCCCGGCAGAATCTGCAGTTGCTGGTCGACTTGGGACAATGGTGGTACGACCAGACCAGTCTTCCGTTGCCGTTAGGTGCCAACGCGATCCGCAAGGATCTGGGCAACCAGACCGTTCGCGAGGTCGAGCAGTTGTTATACCGCAGCATTCAGTATGGCTTGGACCATCGCAAGGAAGCGCTTGATTACGCGTTGCAGTTTGGGCGAGGGCTGGACAATGACAGTGCCGACCGCTTCGTGGGGATGTATGTGAACGAGTGGACGTTGGACTTCGGCCCACGCGGTCGAGAGGCCATCGCCGAGCTGCTGCGACGCGGACATACGGCTGGGGTGATCGACCGGTTGATCGTGCCTGAGTTCGTGCAACGCTAAGCACCGGCAATGCGGCTATTGTCGCAGTTCAGGTTTTGTGAGGAAAGCAGGCTAGGCTCTGTCGAAAAGGGGCCTGCCCCTCTCCGGGCACACCGTAAGTTTGGGTTTTTCAGTGTGCTCTCCAAAGGGTCGCCCCACCCTTTTCTCACAGAGCTTAATGCCCATAGCAGATGACGCGTCCCGATTCGTCGGTCAGGTATAATCGGCCTGCGGCGGCGATCAGGCCATCATAGGCGGGCGGTGAGTCCAACTTGGCGACTTCGGCCAGCTTCTGGCCGCTGTCTGCAGCAAAGGCCCACAACATCGCACCCATCCGGCCTTCGAAAGCAGCCAGCGGGTCGTCGTCCGGTACGACGTCGGGCGGACCAGCCACGAACAGCTTATCTCCGGCCGCCACCATCGCTCGCACTCGTACCGGGATGAAGACCGACCACGAGTCCTTCTTCGCGTCGTGTTCTCGGGCGAACAGGCGATAGCCCTTGGTGCCCGGGAAGAAGCCGCGTCGGACGCGTACGGTCTCGGTGAACACGTGCACGCCGTACAATGTTTGTTCATCAAACGACAGGATCTGCCCGTAAGCCGGGACGCCGCGCATGTGCCGATCCCAGCCGGGCCAACGATCGCCATAGGTCCAGTAGGTGCCTTCGTTGTACGAATCGTCCAGGAATCCACGGGTGGCGATCAGACGCTTGGCATGGGACCCTCGATCGGCAAAAGCCGGGTAGATTCGGAACCCGCCTCGTTCTCTTTCCAATTGCTGCATCGGTGCCGGAAAACGCTCCAAATCACTGCGAAACCGTTCCTGATGCAAGAATAGATCGCTTCCATCGCTGACCAGCAGGTCCGACTTGGCCCCATCGATGTATCCAGCCCCACCCGTGTCCTTCGTGGGGTCGGGATGCGGGCCGCTCAACACCGTCTGATGGATCACCTGCCCCGTCTGCGGATCAAGGCCGTAGACATGAATGCCGCCGTCCAGGAATGTCGATCGGCCAGCCGTGAAGTACACAAGCGTGCGCGGCGGATCGACGGTAACATCGTCTTGGACAACCACGCTGCCATGCACGGGCCAAGCCGATTCGAACTGCCCAAAGGCAGCGATCTGCCGTTCTTCGGGAGCGGCTTGGAACCGCCATGCCTCGGCTCCGTCCTCAACCCGCAGACAATAGACGCAGCCATCTGCCGAACCAAACAGCACCCGATCGCCGTGGATCGTTGGCGGCGAATCGATGCGGGCGTCTGCCGTGTAGGTCCACAAGCTCTGACCTGTATCGGCATCCAACGCATGGACCGTATGAGCGTCCTTCTCCGCCACCAGCAATCGCCCTTCGGCCACGACGGGCGGCGTCACCGGACCGTCGAAAGCTACTTCCCAACGCTGGGGCAGGTCGTCTGCCACGGTGGTGCCGATGCTGCCGCTGCGTTGCGGGTCGCGACGATACATGGGCCAAGCGTCGGGATCTTCGATTATCGAGGATGGATTTTCCCATGTCCCGTACGCTGGGCCTTTCCGTAATCGTGGTACATCGTCAGATGGTTCGACGGCTGCGGTCTTCGAGTCTGGCGCCGCAATCAAGGCGTTGAAATTCGACAGCAACACTCCTTGGTAGCAGACGCATTGGTGCGGCGCGACATACAGCATCCCGTTGCACGGCAGCGCGCCGTAGATGCAGGGTGCGCGGAGCCAGTCGTGTCGCATGTGGTCGTCGCCCAACAGATCCAAGAACTCGATGCCCCGCTTGGGGAGCAGCAGATACCGCTCGGTGGCTTTGCTCCGGTAGCACCGGTAATGGTGGCCCGGACTTTTCAACTTGGGCACGGAGACCTCGCGGACGACCTGACCGGTGAGCGGATCGTATCCCGCACGCCACATTTCCGTTTCCATGTTGTCCACCGGCAACCGGGTTTCGCCAAGCCAGACCAGGTCATCGATCACGAACAGGTCAGGCGGATTGGTGATCCCGGGCCCAGCGTAGCGCGGGCCGGTCCACAGCAACCGGCCGGTCTCTGCCGAGAAAGCTCGAAGTTGCCCGAAGTGCCCCCCGCCGGAAGACGGCACCTGGGCGTACAGTACGACGTCGTCGCGAGCCACCAACGTGCCGCCCGTGCCGCGATGCCCGTTGCCGCCATCGGCCGGCTCGCTTCGCCAAAGCTCGTTCCCGCTGCTGCGGTCCAGGCAGACAACTCGGTCGTAGTTCGAGTAGAAAACCCGTGGGCCTCGGACGGCCAGCGTCAACGGCGCCATCGTTTCGGGCTCGCCCTGCCACAGCATACGGCCGTTTCGAGCGTCGACGGCCATCACGCGTCCGCTCTGCCGAATGGCCATATTGCTCCACACGTTCCGGTCCGGGCGATGGTCCGGGGTGCGGACACGTACGACCAACATGTCGTCGACCAGCAGCAGTTCGTCCGCCAATTCGGTGTCGGCAAATGTTTGCAGCAACTGGCCTGTGGCAGCGTCCAGCACGCTGACCGGCGCGTCGTAGCCTAACGTCACGTACAAACGGTCTGCGGTGGCCACCAAGCGTCGCGGCAGCGTGGCCGGTAGATGCCGCAACATCTGAGCCCGCTCGCGCGGATCGTCCCATCGCGAAGCCGCATGCCATTGTTGCCAGCCCCAATCGGGCAGCGGTTGTTTCCAGAGCGTTTTTCCGTTGAATCCATCCCGCGCGATCAGCGCCCACTTGGCTGGAAAACGGGGGTCGGCCAAGCCTAAGGGCCCTTCGTCCCAGATGTAAAACAAACGCCCGCCCGCCGAAACCATGCCAGCCATGCTCGAATTGATCTCGTGGCTCCGCGCATAGGCCGGTCCGTTTACCCACTGCATGCGCTCTGGTGGTCCCACGGCACTGTCCTGAGCCACCGCATTATTGTCCGGCCCGCGCAAG
>REEF01000869.1 GCA_007695205.1 Planctomycetaceae bacterium | reverse complement strand
GGTTTTCGCGCAGATCGAGCTGCTCGCGATAGCCGCCGGCATCGAGGCCGGGCAAGAGCGCCGCCACCGATGTCAAACCGGTATCGCGCACGTTCAGCCGGTCCAGGGGGCCAAGTCGAACGAGCACCGCCCGCTCTTCAGGCCGGTGCAGCACCCGGACTCCACGCAGAAGAAGAACGTTCAGCTCGGAGAGCTCGGAGAGGGGGCGAATCGAGCGAATACCGTTGTTGAGATTGAGATTCAGGTAGTGAAGCTGCGTCAACCCGCGTAGCGGCTCGAGATTGATAATGTCGGGGTTCTCCCGAAGGTCCAGCTCTGCGAGGTTGCGCGCCGCCTCCAGACCGGTGAGATCGGCGACGGCGCTGCTTCGAGCGCGGAGCTCGCGAAGCTGCAGCATCTGCTGCACGGGTATGGGTGCTTCAGCGTCAACACCGAGCGCCCCCGCGACGGCGGCGCGCAAACCCGCGTCGGGAATCCAGACCGCGTCATCGGCAAAGGCAACCGCCGATACCAGCAGCAGTACCAAAGCCAGCCGCCTTCCAATCACGGCAGCACCACGGACACGTCTCCCGACATGGTGAAGGCAAGCCGATCCCGGGTTTGCTCGACCACCTGGTGCCCACCGGAGAGGACGGTACCCCGGAGATCGACGTCCCCAGAGGTAAGAACAACAGGAGCAGAACCGGTAAACATGAGCCCGCTCCAGACACCTCCGACAACCTCCACGCCGGGGGTTTGTGAGTGCAAGGGAACGGTGTGAAGCTTGACGTCCGAATACCCGGGTAGCCCGGCAACGGTCAGCTGAGCAACCCCGTCTGCCTCGCTGAAGAAGTCTACGACGTGTTGCCGAAAAATGTCGGGTCTATCCTTCGCGTAATCTATCATGATATTGACATGGTTCTGCCATCCATCAGGTGAAGGCCTTCCCCAGCGGCGATAGTGATTGGGGATCTCTGCTTCGATTTGCTGTGCTGAGAACTGGATAACGTCTGTAACCCGGACGGGGTGAAACGTTGTGGATAGATGGGTCGCCGTTCGCTGTATGAGTTCGGCACGTGCTTCATCGATCGCAACAATGCCGAGCGGCAGGTCATGCGCCCACCACGGCATTCCACGGTCGGGATGCCGGAGGTTTTCAACCAAGAGGTGTTCGATCATGTTTGTGTGTTTGCCGGTTCCTCGATGAATCAAGCCGAAGGAGAAATCTATGTCGAACACGAGCCACCGCCAACGACCATCGTTTCTCGCGCCAAGCGGCCCGTGCGATGATCCCGTGTACCGCCAATACCGAATGTTGTTATGCGGCCAATCGGTGTTGTTGCTGTACATCTGTGTGATCAGGTAATCGAGGTATTGCGATAGATCCATGCGATCGTCAACGGCTTCCCAACTATCAAGAATTCCGTTCCCTATCGCAGCGACCATTTCGAGGTAATCCATACGGGCATCGTCGGTACCGATTCGAAGTCTTGCGTTGCTCTCCAGTATTGCAACGTGTTTCGGGTCTATGCCGTGATGCGCGTGGAGATAGTGTTCATCGTGCCGATCGCGGAAGTTGAGTATCCCCCAGTATTCACCGTTCAGGTAGACTACTGCCGGTTGATAGTGCTGGGTATCGATGGGGAGGTGGTGAATGAGTTGGTGCATGACGGCGTCGCGCATGAAGGCTCCGCGGTTGTCGTTACCAGCATGACGAAGAAGTATTCTTTTGTGTTTCGAGGTAGGTTTTGCATCGAAGAAGCGATGGTTCAGGATAGCAGACCCGTGGGGCGCATCTCGAGCGTAGATCCGCAACGACTTCTGAGGATACACCCGTGTGGCATTCCCGTGTATCCGAACTCTCACGGATTGCGCCAACACCCTATTACGGTGTACGTCGAACAATTCGAAGTGCGTTTCTCGCTCCCACTCGTCTCCCCGTTCGCGGAAGTTGCTTCCGGAAATCCCCGGAACGTAGATACCGTACTCCGGGCTGAAGAATCCATCCCGATTGGTAGAGAGCGAAACTACCGGCAGTCTATGGTTTGTACCACCGAAAGGATGGGGAAAGAAGTATGAGTTCGTGATGACTTCCGTTTCGGCAGACGCGGATACTGCGACGGCACGAACGACCAAAGCCTTCGGTTGGTGTGCAGTTGGTTCGGACCACGATGGCGCGGTGGGAATCAAGGAAATGTCGTTCTCTCGACGAAGATGAGCAAAAACATTGATCGGACCCTGGTATCGAAACGTACGAACCCTGGTCGTTCTATCCGCGGCCTCCCACTGGGCGTCTGTCATGGTGTTATTCGGATCCGGAACCGATCCGTCCAGCGTGTAATAGAGGTGAGACCCGTTAAGCGAGGAAGTCAGCTCGAGCATGAACGGCTCGCTGTGGAACCCAGCCGAATGGCTGAACTGAAGTGGAGAGGGTACTTGCTTGAAGGCACCAGCGGTGAAGAAATTGCTGCACCCGACGAAGCCGACGAGAACCGCGGTAATCAGGAAACGCAATGGTGTTTGGGTTTTCTTTTCGGCGTAGCTGTACAGTACGGTACCTCGTGCTACAACCGCGCGTCGATGACGTCGCGATCGAGGATCCCTTTGAGATCGTAGACGACGCCGGCAGTGCCACCGACAAGGGCGCGGATGTCGAGAACACGAAACTCATTGTGGGCGACCGCGACGATGACGGCGGCGTAGGCCGGGCTGTTGCCGGCGTTCCCGGGGGGCAACTCGGACAAGAGCGAAAAGCCGTACTCGGACTCCACTTCCCCGGAACTGGCGTGGGGGTCGTGGACGTCTACGTGGCACTGATAGTCCTGCAGTTCACGGACGATGTCCACCACGCGGGAGTTGCGGATATCGGGGCAGTTCTCTTTGAAGGTGACGCCGAGGACCAGGACGCGGCTCCCGGCCACGACGTGGCCCTTGCGGATGAGGTGTTTGACGGTCTGGGCGGCGACGTGGGCGCCCATGCCGTCGTTGAGGCGGCGGCCGGCCAGGATGAGGTCCGGGTGGTAGCCAATTTCTTGGGCCTTGTAGGCCAGGTAGTAGGGGTCTACGCCAATGCAGTGGCCGCCCACAAGGCCGGGGCGGAAGGGCAAGAAGTTCCACAAGCTA
>REEF01000458.1 GCA_007695205.1 Planctomycetaceae bacterium | reverse complement strand
AGATCCCAGTCCAAGCCGTCGGGAACCGGGGGTGCGCTCTGCGGTCGCTGCGTCCGGTCAGGACCGCCGCGGCGGAACCAGATATGAACCTGTCGCACTGGTCCGATCGCGCCCTCGGCGACCAACTCCATGGCTCGTCGAAACGCCCCACTACCCGTGCCCGGACTGCGATAGGTGGTCGGCAATCGAGTTTCCGCCGCCAAGGAGCGCAGACCGCGCGCATCCTGGATGGTCAACCCCAAGGGCCGTTCGCTGCAGACCGGCTTGCCGGCTCGCAACGCTTCACCGCCGGCCACTCCGTGAAGGTGATCGTACTCGGATACGACCAGGGCGTCGATCCGCTCAGCCTGCTCGGCAAACATCCGCCGGACATCGGCAAAAACCTGGACGCCTTGACCGTCGGCCAGTCGACGATATTGGGCAGCCGACTGACGTTGCTGCGGGTTGTCGGAATCGGCCCATTGCCGCGCGACTTCGTCCCAACGCTGAAAAACGTCGGCGATTCGCCGCTGGTCCGGATTGCCGACGGCGACGATGTCGGCGTTGTACAAATGGGCTGCGGTCAGGAAGTGCTGGGCGTTGTACATGTTGCCGAATACGGCCAGATTCAACCGCTCGTTGGCTCGATAGCTGCGTGCACTACGAGCGTCGCGCAGGATCAACAGTCCGGCACCCGCACTTATCCCAGACGCAAGGAAATGACGACGCGTGTGACTTCTCGGCATGTTAAATCGTCCATCCTTCGCGATAAGGATACTCCAGAAAATCTGCCGCAGCCGCATGATTGGTGATCTGCCCGCTGACGGGATCAAAGTCGATCGTCTCGCCCGGGAACCGCGTCGCGATGCTGCCAACGCACAGGAACTCGGCAAACGGGGCCGCGTACTCGAAGTTCGAGATGGGCGTCGATCCGTCGCGACAGGCTTGAATCCATTCCCGGTAGTGGCCCGGGGAAGTGGCCGTATGCAAGGGCCCAGTCTGCTGGATGTCCTCGAATCGCTGATCGGGCAGCAAGCGAACGGTCGTGTTGTGACTGTTGGTAACCAGCAGACCTCGGCTGCCTTGAATGATGCAGCCAGCATAAGGCAGCAACCGGTCGGCATCCTGTTCGTCTGCTCCGTGTTCCTGCAGCAGATCGGCCAGCATCTTGCGCGAACCAGGCGCGTAGTCGGGCGGATATCCGTGATGCCAGGTGAACGTGACCGGTGGTAACCCGTCACGTTGCGGGATGTCCCAGCGAATCTTTTCCCAACGAGGATACGACAGCGAATTGGCCTCGGAACACTCGGCCTGGACGCGGATCGGCACCGTCGTCTCCACAGCATCCCACAACTGCCGGACGTTCAGCGCCATGAAGGCCATGTTTGCCGAATGAGGCCCAAAGTTGCCCAATTCGCCCAAGCTGGTATCACGCCACGCGATCCGGTTGATCCAGCCGGGATCATATTCCCGCCAAGCGACTTGCGCCAGCCACAGGTTCCAGTCCAGTTCCGGAGGCACCGGATGACCGCCTTGGGGCGCTTGTTGGAAATTGCGGCCGCCGCGGCTGAAGAACACATGGACCTGCCGCACCGGACCGATCTGTCCTTCGCGCAGGATCTCGACGCCTCGCCGAAAACCCGGACTGGCCGCACCGCCGTTGTTCATCTGAGTCGGTTGTGGATGCTGTTGGACCAATCGATGCAGCGAGCGGGCTTCGTGAGCGCTGATCGTCAATGGTTTTTCCGCCAGAACGGGCTTGCCCGCCTGCAGCGCCGCGGCGGCGATGACCGCGTGAGTATGGTCGGGCGTGGCGACCACCACCGCGTCGATCTGCTTTCCCGCCTGGTCCAACATCCGACGAAAATCACGGTACAACGGCGGCTTCTTTTCGCTCAATGGCCCGTAGTATTCTGCGACAGCCTGCCGCTGATTCGCATCGGCGGACTTCGACCATTCACGAGCCCGTTCCTCCCAGAAATCGTACACTCGCTGGACCTTACGCAGATCGACATCGCACGAAAACGCGTAGCGAACTCGATCGTACGTATGAATCGCTTCGGCAAAGCCATGGTATGCACCGTATCCGGCCATGCCGACCACCGCCAGATTCAAACGCTCGTTCGCCGGATACCCACGAGCCATGCGTGCCGAGGGCAGCAACAACACTCCGGCCGCACCGCCGCCAGCATTGGCCAGGAATCGGCGGCGAACCATTCGAGAAGCCATAATGAACGTCCTTTCTGCCTTTCTTCTTTTGCTGTCGATGGCATGTTCTCATGTGATTCTCGCGAATTCGATAACCCACGGTCAAGCACGGGCCGCACGGTTCACAGGCTGCATGATTTCGTTAAAATAAAGAGAACGGACTTGGGTTTTTGCCCAGTGTGCCACCGTTCGTTGGTGGCGATGGGTTACTTGGTTCCCTTCCAGGAGGAATAAGACATGAGACTTCACAAATCGACGATCAACAATGTGCTGCGCATGGTTCTGGCTGTAGCGGTCTCGGTGGCTCTGCCCGTCGGATTGGCTTCGGCCGACCACCACGGGGGGCCTTTGGCGGGCAAGAATATTGCCTTTCTCGTGGGTGAAGGAGTTCAGGACGCCGAGGCGTTGGTTCCGATGGGCTATGTGGTCAGTCGCGGAGCGAAGGTGACCGTGATCGGTTCCGAACCCGGAATGGTGACCCCGTACAATAGCGACATGCAAGTTTACGTCCAGAAAGCGATCGGCGACGTCTCGCCCGAAGATTTTGACGGATTGGTGATCCCTGGTGGACGATCGCCGGCCAATCTTCGACAACACGAAGCGATCGTCGCGTTCACCCGATCGATGACCGAATCGGGCAAGCCCGTGGCTGCCATCTGTCATGGACCTCAGTTGCTGATCACCGCCGGAGTCTTGGAAGGCAAGCGGGCGACCTGCTTCGCCGGCATGGCCGACGAATTACGCGAGGCAGGAGCAAACTACACGGACGCGGCCATGATCCGTGACGCCAACATCATCACTTCGCGGCTACCCAAAGATCTACCTGAGTTTTGTGCGGCGTTCGAGAAAGCCCTCCTTGAATAGAGGATTCGGGTTAATGGCCCAGCGATTCCAGGTAGCGCACCGCTCGCTGCCT
>REEF01000590.1 GCA_007695205.1 Planctomycetaceae bacterium | reverse complement strand
ACTCCCGACCCCTTCCGCCCGATTCCACCAAGAAATATATGGCCGGGTGCTTATCCTGCGAGGTAGGAAGCAGGGCCACTTCAGCTCGCGATGCCGTGCCTTTCGAATTCGACGATCCGCTGGAACAACTGCTCGCGAATCTCTTGCAGGCGGTGTTCGTCGGTCATCTTCAGGCCGGATTGGTCCGTCACGTAAAAGACGTCCACCACTTGATCCAGATGCGTCCCGATCTTGGCCATGTGAACGGACAAGCCGAATTCGAACAGCATGCGGGTGATCGTATACAGCAGGCCAGTTCGATCGAGGGCGAAAACATCGATGATCGTGAACCGTTCCGAGGTATTCTGATCGATGCGAACCTGGACGGGCGGGCGATGCAGTTCGGTGGACCGCTGCGAATGATCCTCGTTCCAAAACCTCGCGAATTTGGGAGGCGAGCTGGTCGGATGCTTCAACGCCTGTACCAAGCGGCGTTTGACATCCTCCAAACGCTCGGCGTCGGGAGGCCCCTCATGGTCTCGATCGTGAACGTAAAACTGGTCCCACACCAGCCCGTCGGCCAACGTGTGGATTCGAGCTGACAGAATATCCATGCGCTGACTGCTCAGCACACCCGTCAGACGATGGAAAATGCCCGGCGCGATATCTTCGAAAGTGCCTACCGTGTATTCGACTGCCCGATAGGCCGGCAGGTAGCGAGCCGAGGCGATGACATCGCTGCGGGACAGATTCTGCAGCCTGTCCAAATCCTCCAAGATTTGGCGAGCGGGACCGTTGACCAGCAGCGACGGCGGAAGGGCCTCGATCTGACGGTCCCACCAAGCGGCATCGCCGCGAGACCTGGCTTTCTGGCGTAGCGCCGCGCGACAACGCTGCTGCTCCTCGTCAGAACTCTCGGCCAGCGGATCTCCGGTCAGTTGACGCATGGCATGGCGATACAGTTGCGTGAACACCTCCAGTTTCCACTGAGTCAACGCGCCGGGGCCAACCGCCGTCACATCCGCACAAGTCAATACGTACAGCATACGCAAGGCTTCCGGTGTCCCGATCTGAAACGCCAGATCTACGATGACCCCCGGGTCGTTGATGTCTCGAAACTGAGCCAGGTGGGACAGCAGCAGATGCTTGTGAACCAGCCGTTGCAGCAGATCGCTGTCATCTTCCGAAAGTTGCAACAGTTCCGCCGTTTCGCGGGCCAGACGGGCCCCGACTTCGCTGTGGTCCTCCGCATAACCTTTTCCCAAATCGTGGATCAGCAAAGCCAGGTGCAGCATGGTCTTGTTTTTGACACGGCGGTAGGCTTCGCCCGGGGCACCCGGATGATCCAAGAATTCCGTCGCTGCTTCGACAGCCCGCAGACTATGTTCGTCCACCGTATACTTATGATATTCGTTGAACTGCACTAAAGCTCTCGCATGCCGGAAGCCCGGAATGATCTTCTCGAGAACTCGCAGTTCGTGTAATCGCCGCAACAAAGCCGCCAGTCGCCCGGGCTGGGAGATCAACGACAAAAAGCGTTGGCGGACTTCCGGAGTGAGTTCGAAATGGGAGGTCTGCATCATCGCTTGGCGAATCGTGCTCCACGTACGGTGATCGATCCGCTTGTCGTAGAGATTTGCAAGATCCATCAAACGCAGAACCTGCGACAGGTCCCGGGCAACCTTTTCCATGCCTCGACGCGTGGCCCCGATCGTCTGCGGCCCGACTCGGAAATCTCCTTCGACATCGTGGCTGGACACGGCGTTCAAAAAAGTACGCAGGCCGACGCGTGTTTTCGCCGATGCCAAGAAATGGCTGGCAGCGTAACGCACGTTGCTCGTATGCAAAAAATACTGCCTCATGAACTGTTCCACCGGAATCAGCCCTTCGTCACCCGTGCAGCCGTACCAATCTGCCAGTCGTACCTGCTGGAAACGGTCTAGCAGGTCGTGCGATTTACCCGCATGAAAGTGCAATTCATTACGGATACGCAGCAGGAATTCCTGAGCTTCTGTCAATTGACGCCGATCCTCTTCCTCCAGAGCCCCCAATGCTTGGAGCGCACTCAGCTCCCGCTGGCCGTAGCGAGCAAACCCGATCCACCGCACTAGCTGCATGTCCCTCAACCCCCCGTACGAGCGTTTGATGTGCGGAGTTAACAAAAAGACGGTTTCGCCGTACCGGTTCCGCTCTTCCTGGCGCGAGGCTTCGATCATGCCAACTAGCCCACGTTGACGACGACGCGTCTCTCCGGAAAACCGCTCCTGGAATCGAGCGAACAGGCGTTCGCTGCCCGCAAGGCATCGAGCCTCGACCAACGAGGTGAACACCGTGACGTCCTCGAACGCCATCCGGCACGCGTCGCTCGGGGTCCGCAAACTTTGCCCCAATGTCAGGCCGGAATCGCAGATATCCTGCATCAGACGAGCTGCCAACGGCTGGACCCGCCTTTCCGCATCCTCGGCATACAACAGCATCAGGTCGACGTCCGAAAAAGGTGCGACATGACCACGGCCGTAGCCACCATGAGGGACCAGGGCAAGCACCGAGGGCAGTTCAGCGTCGCCAAGATCCTGCAAAGCCGCCTGATACAGGTCGAGGACCACCCCGTCGATCAATGCTGTCAGACGCTGATTGACCTGCAAGCCGGATTCACCGGCAGCATGCAGTGATCTGACTTGGTCGCGCTCGTGGTGCAGTCTTTCCCGCGCGGCAAGGACAGCGGGCCGAAGATTCGTAGCGGGCATGGTGCCTCGATAAGCAAAAAACCAAATGGGTGCTTCAGACGCTTGGCCGCCAATCCGCCCGGCTCGCAGCACCGATTCGTGGCGACCTTTCCGACCGCATTGTAAAGCTCGAAGGTGTGTTTGAGCAGTTCACTGCGCGAAAACCTGAAAAAACCGCGGGCTTAAACCCCTCGACTGGTAAACGAAACGGCCGAATCCTAGTTGACAACACCCCTGGGTCTTGCCGATACTCTTATGCTGAATGGCGCACATTGTTTCGAACCTGACGTCTGGGTCGCCCGTGCGGCGTGTGGGAGGGCGATTGGAAGGGCGTCTTGTCTATTAAAGGAAAGGGTGACTACGATCGAACGCATCCAGAACAGGGTCAACGATCAAATCCGTGTTTCGCCGGTCAGGGTGATCTCGGAAAAGGGCGAGCAATTGGGAATCATGCCGACCGACAAGGCTTTGGATCGAGCACGGGAAGCCGAGCTGGATCTGGTCGAGGTCGCACCAAATGAGCGACCGCCCGTGTGTCGAATCATGGATTTTGGCAAGTACAAATACGAGAAAAAGAAGCGATCGGGCCATGGAGCCCATCAGATCAAAACCAAGGAGATCCGACTGCGGCCAAAGACGGGCGAGCATGATATCGACTTCAAGGTCAAAAGGGCCATTAAGTTCCTGCAGCAGAAGGATAAAGTCCAAGTGACCGTCATCTTTCGGGGTCGGGAAATGGCGCATATCGAGGAAGGTCGGAAGGTCATGGACGAGGTCATCGCGGATCTCGCGGAATTCGGCAAGGTCGAATCCGTCCCCTCGCAACACGCTCGACGCATGATCTGCACGATTGCGCCGAAGTAGAGGCGGTCCGAAGTAGAGACAGTCCGAAGTAAAGGCCGTTTGACGTGCACGACTGAAAAGCTTACAACTACGGGCTCGATAAGAAATAAAGACGTCTGTCGGAGTGCGCCCCTCGCAAGGGGGATCCGTGAATCTGGTCAGGCCGTAACTGGAGCAGCCATAAGCGGGGTACTCTTGTGCGGGGGGCGCGCTCGGGCAGACGTCTCTTCTTTAACGAGTCACCCTTCCGTTATGCGTTTGTCGCTGACGGTCTCACGCTGGTGGTGGTTGTATGAGCGATGCTGCTGCTTTGGACAACGAAGCGACCGTAGGAACCGTCGAAAAATCAGGCGAATATGTCGTTGTCGCTCGCCGATATCGGCCCAAGACGTTCACGGAACTGGTCGGACAGAATCAAGTCGCTCAAGCGTTGCGAAATGCGATTCTGACAAACCGCGTCGGCCATGCGTATCTATTCACCGGCGCGCGGGGGGTCGGCAAGACGTCCACGGCGCGAATCTTCGCCAAGTGCCTCAACTGCGTCGACGGCCCCACGACCGAACCGTGCGGAGAATGCGATAGTTGCCAGGGAATCGCCTCGGGGGATGACGTCGATGTGCTGGAAATCGATGGAGCCAGCAATCGTGGGATCGAAAACATCCGCGAACTGCGTTCGAACGTGAATATCCGGCCCAGCCGAGCTCACTTCAAGATCTATATCATCGACGAAGTGCACATGCTCAGCCGAGAAGCTTTTAACGCCCTGCTGAAGACGCTGGAAGAGCCCCCTGAACATGTGAAATTCATTTTTTGCACCACCGAGGCGAACAAGATCCCGATCACCGTGCTGTCCCGCTGCCAGCGTTACGATTTTGCACCGGTGGCTTCCGACGAGATTTTGGATCGGCTTCGGCTGATCGTGAAAACCGAAGGACGCGAGGCGGAAGATGCCGCACTTTATCTTTTGGCGCGTCGTGCCGGAGGCTCGATGCGAGACAGCCAATCCCTGTTGGAACAGTTGCTTTCGTTCTGCGGAAATCGGGTCACCGAACAAGATGTGCATTCGATGTTGGGGACGGCGCAGAGCGGTCGTTTGGCGAACATCGCGGATTCGTTGATCCAGCGGCAAGCGGCCCAGGCACTAGCCGAACTAGATGCCGCGGTACGCGAGGGCGTCGATGTCGGCCAGTTGGCCGAACAACTGCTAGGTTATTTCCGAGACATGATGACCGCCGTGGTCGGCTGTGACGCCGATCTGTTGCTGCACGCAGCGGCTGCCGATCACGGAAAACTGGCCGAAACGGGCCAACAATTCGGCCTGGAAACGTTGCTGGCAGCCGTTCAGATTCTGGATCAGACCATCGCACGCATGAGGCAGACGACCCAGGTCAGGACGCTGGTCGAGATGGCACTGGTCCGTATCTGCCAACTCGAACGGCTGGACGATCTCTCGAAAATGATCGCGCAGTTTCAAGCGGGGGGGTCGACCCGCTCGACAGCCGGTGATCGGCCGACTCGAAAGCCGACCCCGGCCACCCCGGCTCAAATTCCAGAAAAAAAAAAGGAACCGCTGACAGATAGTTCTTCGGGTGGTTCGAAAGATGTGCCTGAAGAGCAGGGATTGGCCGAGGTTGTTGTCTCGGAGCCGTCGGCAGAGGAAAACACCGCAGAAATCACGAGCGGCTGGACACCGGCTGAGGCTGAAGCGTGCTACCTGCAGGCGATCGGCAAGATCGGTGGGATCATCACGGATTTCGCCGGAGATTTCGAATCAACAGCAATTCCTGCGCCAAACGTGCTGGTCGTCAGACTGAAAGCACGGTATAACAAGGACTGGTGCGAGCGGGCAGACGTCAAACGTAAACTGGAGCAGACGCTGTCCCACTTGGCGGGCAGGTCGATTCGTATCGATTTTGTGGTAAACGAAGAAACGTCGCCTCAGCGGCCGCCGCGGCGGCCGAGCAGCAGGAATCAGGTACAAAAGATGCGTGAGATCGAGCGGCATCCGTTGGTGCAGGAGGCAGTCGAGTTGTTCGAGGCCGAGATCGTGCACGTCGATGGCCCAAGAGAAGCGTAGACCAAGGATTTTTTAGGGATACCGAACATGTTTAAAGAACTTGGCAATATTGCATCGCTTTTGCGGCAGGCGCAACAGTTCGGCGGAAAAATGCAAGCCATCAACGATCGGCTGAAAGCGCAACGCGTCATGGCCAGCACCGGCGGGGGGATGGTCGAGGTCGAAGCGAATGGCCTAGGGGAAGTGCTGCGCGTACGGATCGACCCGACTCTGGTCGAACGTGGCGAACGTGAGATGATCGAGGATCTGCTGCCGTCGGCCGTCAATCAAGCGCTGGCCAAAGCAAAGCAGTGCCATTTCGAGGCCATGAAATCCATCACCGATGGGCTCAGTTTTCCTGGGCTGGACGAGGCGATTTCGAAATTGGCCGATGCCGATGATGACGACCCTGAGCAGGATTCCAAGCCGGTTTAGGAACTCAAACCATGACGCTGCTCAGTGAATCCGTCGCGAAGGTCATCGATGAATTTGCCAAGTTACCTGGCATCGGCCGCAAATCGGCCGAGCGATTGACCTACCATGTTTTGCGGATCCACAAGAGCGAAGCACTGGCGTTGGCCGATGCCATCCGCAATGTTCGCGAGAACGTACGCTACTGTGAGATGTGCTACAACCTGTCCGAGACGCCCCGATGTTCGGTCTGTCGCGACCTCGGGCGTGATACCACCCAGTTATGCATCGTCGAACAACCTCGGGATGTGATGGCGCTAGAACAGTCGGGAGTTTTCCACGGCCTGTATCATGTTTTGCTGGGCCGGATCGCTCCCCTGGACAACATCGGGCCCGACCAATTGACCGTCGATGCCTTGGTAGAACGAGTCCGGCAAGGCGGCTTTCGAGAGATCATCATGGCCACCAACCCCACCGTCGAAGGCGATGGAACTGCGTTATATATCTCGAACCTGCTGTCCGAATTGCCGGTCCAGATCACGCGATTGGCCCGCGGAGTGACGGCAGGCAGTATTTTAGAGTACACCAACAAAGAGGTTTTGGCTGATGCGTTGACTGGTCGTCAACGATTATGAGCAGCACCCACGACGACAAAGTAGAATAGTGCACCGACGGTTTGCCTTGGCAAACATCGCGTACGGATTTCAGGCGAATTGATGCGTCTTTCACTCGGTCTAGAAACTCGACAGATTCAAGTCCAAAAGCTGGCTCCACGCATGATCCAGTCGATGGAGATCCTGCAATTGCCCCTGATGGCTCTACAGGAACGGATCGAGCAAGAATTGAGTGAGAATCCGCTGCTGGAAATGCTGGAATCCGAGACGGAATCCTCGGAAGAACGCCCCGAACAGGGGGATAGTCCGGATGCTCCGAGCGAATCGGAGCAGGAGTTGGTGGTCGACGAGAAGCAAGACAACGTCGAGGACTTCGAGCGACTGGACGAACTGGATCGAGAATTACCCGATTTTTTTGATGAATCGCCCAGACGGTCGGCCAACCAGATCAGCGATGATGCGGATCGCAGGCAGGATCAATTCGCCAATATCGAAGCCCGACCGGAATCTTTGCACGACTATCTCTTGCACCAATTGGGTGAATTGGATTTGGACCCTCAGGTGCGTGAGATCGCCGAGCGGATCATCTCCTGTTTGGATGCTCAGGATGGTGGCTACTTCCGCACTAGCTTGGAAGATCTGCTGCCGCCACAGACAGACCGTTCTCTGCTGAAGTTGGCACGACAGGCCCTGGGCGTCGTCCAGTCGCTGGATCCGCCCGGGATCGCCGCTCGTGATCTACGAGAATGCTTGCTGCTGCAATTGGCCCGCGACATGCCGTTGTACGAAGAATTGCGAACGATCATCACGAACCATCTGGAGGATCTACGCGATAACCGTTTGCCGGCGATCAAACGTAAGACCGGATACTCGATCGAACACATCCAAGAAACTTGGGACGAATTGCGCAAGCTGAACCCGAAGCCGGGGGCCGATTTCATCGACGCCCATGTGCCGACCGTCACGCCCGATGTACTGGTCGAAAAGGGCGACGACGGCAAATACCATGTGATCGTCGACGAATATCGCACGCCTCAACTACGGATCAGCCAGTATTATCTCAATCGATTGGCCAGCGGAACGGCCACCGACGACGAACGCGAGTATATCCGACGCAAGTTGAACGGGGCTCAGTGGTTGATCGATTCGATCGAACAGCGACGCAATACGCTGGTGAAAGTCGCTCAGGCGATCGTGGATTATCAACAACGTTTTCTGGACGAGGGACCTGAGTTCATCGAACCGTTGAAGATGCAGCAGATCGCGAATCAGGTTGGTTTTCATGTGACCACGATCAGCCGCGCCGTCGATGATAAGTGGATCCAGACCCCCCGAGGCATCATGCCACTGAGGCGATTCTTTGTGGGCGGGACCCAGAGCGACGACGGTGAAGAAGTCGCTTGGGACACCATTCGCATCAAGTTACAGGAAGTCGTCGACCAGGAAGATAAATCCAACCCCTTTAGCGATGAAGATCTGGTGAAGCAATTGCAGCAGCATGGCCTGAAAGTCGCTCGCCGAACGATCACCAAGTACCGGCAGAAAATGGGCATCCCCGGCTCGCGTCAACGCCGCGACTGGGCCAAGGTCGATAGCTGATCTGGTTGGGCTCGCTGAGCTTGGGGGCGTGGAGTCGATTTTTTCAGTCTGGGTTGACTCCCAACAGGGGAATCTCTATTGTTCGGCCGCTGATTTTTCTATCGAGCGGGCCTTGTTGCCTGCTTGCACGATTTCAGCAGTTCGCGGTTTTCTCTCCTGGGTATGCACGGATGCGTACCAGAGCGGCCGCGGTGAGCCTCGTGGATGGAGTCGCGATAGGCATGATGCCGCAACTGTTATCGGTTCCTCGAGCACCTTGGATCGCCTGGTTTTCGGCGGTCATGTTCACCACGCTGGTCGGCTGCACGTCGACGCTCTTTCATGCCTCGTCTTCCAAGTCCGGGATCGATTTAGAGGAATTCGAGCCCGATGATGCCCAGACGGTTCGCTTGGTTCGGGATTTCGTCATGCCTTGGGGAACCAACTATGTAACTGTTGAGGGAGTTGCAATGGTAACTGGCCTGGGGGTAAACGGCAGTGACCCTCCCCCGTCGGGCCAACGATCCACCTTGTTGAGCGAAATGCAGACCCATGATGTCCGAAATCCCAACTTTGTCCTGGCGTCGGCCGACACATCGCTGGTGCTTGTCAGAACGATCCTGCCGCCGGGCGTTCAGAAAGGGGATCGGCTGGATGTCGAGGTGCGAGTGCCGGGACGATCTGAGACAAGAAGTCTTGAGGGTGGATGGCTAATGCAGACTCGGCTGCGCGAAGTCGCCGTTTTGAATGATTCACTACGCACAGGAAGGGTCTCCGCATTGGCCGAAGGACCGGTGACGATCGACAGTGTGTTCAGCGATAGCGAAGACAAGGTTCGAGAGGTTCGGGGAAAAGTCCTAGGCGGCGCTGTTTCGACGACATCACGCCCCCTTGGTTTGGTGGTGCGCAGTGAGAACCATTCCATCCGCACTGCTAGTTTGATCGGCGCTGCTATCAATGCCCGTTTTTTCAGCCATGATCGAGGCATCAAACGAGGGGTCGCAACCCCCAAACGCGATAATTACATCGAATTAGAGGTTCATCCACGCTACAAACACAATCTGGCGCGTTATATGCGGGTCATTCGCGCCTTAGCCGTCAACGAATCTGCACCCGAACGTGTGGATCGATTGGAACTGTTGGAGCGGCAACTGTTGGAGCCTGCTACCGCGGCTCCCGCCGCGCTTCAACTGGAAGCGATCGGTCGCGAGGGTATCCGCTTGCTGCATGTGGGCCTCCGCTCGGAAGATCCCGAGGTCCGATTCTATGCAGCCGAAGCGCTCGGTTACTTGGACGATGCAGCAGCCGCCGAACCGCTGGGAGAGATCGCTCGAAACGAACCGGCATTTCGTTGGCATGCCATCGCAGCCCTTTCCGCCATGGATCACATCAGCGCCCATGACGAACTGAGCAAGTTGCTGCACGTCAGCAGCGCCGAGACCCGCTACGCTGCCTTCGTGGCCCTACGCACAAGGAGCCCAGCTGACCCCTTGATTAGGGGCGAAAGGTTGGGTGACGCCTTTCAATTACACGTGGTCAACAGTACCGGACCACCGATGATTCATCTGTCCCGCTCGCGGCGTGCCGAGGTCGTTTTGTTCGGGCCACCCATGGAACTGGATTCGCCCGACTTTATCTATGCCGGAAAGCAGATTATGCTAAAGGCCGATGGGGCAGATCGTATTCGGGTGATGCGATTTGCCGCTCGAGAGGAGGATCGGGAGGTTTCCTGTCCACCTTTGGTTGATGAAGCAATCCGTAGAATTGTCGAATTGGATGGTACCTACTCCGACGTTGCTCAGTTTCTGCAAGAGGCGCGGAACAAAAACTACGTGGACGCTCGATTGGTTGTGGACGCGTTACCTTCGTGGGGCCGCGAATTCCGACGTTCGTCTACCAAAGATGGCCAGGCACCGGACGAACCGGATCGTCCGGTCGCCAGCCCGATCCCTGGCCTGTTTGAATTTCATCCTTCGGCCTCGAACCGGTCTCCGGATTCCGAGGACGAACCGATGTTCGATGTGGAACCATCGGATGACGAATCCGACCGGCGCTGGTGGGGCCGACTGGGCGACTGGTTTACCGGCGGCTGACGTCCCAGCCATAAGAGGGCGGGCTGGACGGTTTAATGCACGAAGAACACTCGAACCACCCCCCCGCGCCGGCGTGAACCAATGCTGAAGGCACTTGAACTGATCGGCTTTAAGAGCTTCGCGGATAAGACGCGGTTCGAGTTCCCGGAGGGCATCACGGTCGTGGTCGGCCCCAACGGCTCGGGGAAGTCCAACATCGTCGATGGCATCAAATGGGTGCTGGGCGAACAGAGCGCGAAAAGCCTGCGTGGCAAAGAGATGGCGGACGTCATCTTCAAGGGGACGGGAACCGGCGGGCGAAAACCGGCGAATACGGCGGAAGCCACCTTGGTCTTCGATAACAATCAAGGGGTGCTGCCGATCGATGCTCCTGAGGTTCACATCACACGGCGCGTGTATCGTAGCGGTGAAGGCGAATACCTGATCAACGGCAAACCGTGTCGCCTGAAGGATATTCGCGACATGTTCCGCGGCACGGGAGTCGGCGTGGATGCGTACAGCCTGATCGAACAGGGCAAGGTCGACCGCTTGCTGCAGGCCAGCCCCAAGGATCGTCGAGCCATTTTCGAGGAAGCGGCGGGGATCAGCCGTTTTAAGGCGAAGAAGATCGAGGCGCAGAGGCGTCTGGAACGGGTCGAGCAGAATCTGCTGCGATTGTCGGATATTGTGGAAGAGGTGGAGAGCCGTCTGCGTAGCGTGCGGGCACAAGCCTCCAAAGCAGAACGATACCGCGAGTACAGCGATCGCCTGCAACAACTGCGCACCCAGATGGGCCAGGCCGACTGGCGGCGACTGTCCGAAAAGCTGGATGCGATCGAAACGCAGCGAGGTGAATTGCTGGCAGAGATCGAACAACTGACTGGCGAAACCAGCCTGCTGGAAACGCAGTTGCACGAGGCTGAGCGAGCGGTGGACGAAGCGGCGGATCGGTTGCGACAGGATGAAGCCGAATTGTCCAACAGCCGCGAACAGATCGCGGCGCGGGAAGCAACGATTGTCAATCAGCGGCGACGCCAAGACGATTTCTCCGACGAAGCCCGGCGGCACGGGGACCAGTTGCGCAGCGTTACCGGTCGAGCCGGCGACGTGACTCTGCGGCTGCGCCAGGTCCGTGCCGAATTCGAACAAGCACAGCAGGAATATGGCCAGGTCCGTTCACAGTTGCAGAGCCACGAACAGGCCATCGCCGAATTGTCGGAGCAGATCGAATCGGCACGGAAATCCAATCAGACGCGGCGCGCCCAGTACGTGGAACGAACTCGGGAGGCCGCATCGCTGAGCAATCATGTCAGCAGCCTGGAATCAAAACTATCCTCCCTGCAATCCGCAGTGATTCGATCCAGCGGCCGCCTGGAGGAACTTCAACAACAAGCGATCGGACACGCGGAACGATTGGAACAATCGCGTAATGACGAATCGCAATTGGCCGAACAAGCCAACGCGAAAGGTGCTGCGTTGGAGGCCGTTGAAATCGAACTGGCCGAACGTCGCCGAGTGCTGGCACGGCGCCAACAGGAAATCGGCGTGCTGCAAGGCAAGCAGAGCGGAGCCAGCCAGCGAGTGAAAATGCTGGAGGAGCTTGAACGGCAAAATGCGGGAGTCAGCAGTGGCGTCCAGCAGTTGTTGGCCGAAAAGCGGGAATCACCCGCAGAGCAAGGATCCCAGATCCATGGGATGGTCGCCGATCTGCTGGAAGCGGCAGTGGAGATCGCACCACTGGTCGATGCCGCGCTGGGCGAAGCGGCCCAACATATCGTCGTCAGCGGCGAACAATGGATCCGCCGCATCGAAACCGGGCAATTCGATCCGCGAGGTCGAGTCGGCTTGATCCGTCTGGATACCTTGCCAGCCAGCTCGCCCCGATCTTCCCCCATGGGGCTGATGCCCCGCGGCGACCTGCAAGGACGACCCGGAGTGATCGGACGAGCGGATCGGATGGTCCGTTACCAACCGATGTATCGCTCCCTGGTCCAGCATCTGTTGGGCGAGACGTGGTTCGTTGACCAGTTGTCTGATGCCATCGCGCTCAGCCGTACGGCGGGGCGCGGTCTGCGATTCGTCACCTCGAAACGTGAATTATTAGAACCGGATCACACACTGATCGTTGGCCCACCTCAAATGGGGACCGGTTTCGTTTCGCGGAGAAGTGAGTTGCGGGCGATGCAACTGGAAATGGTCGATGCTCAGCGGAAAATCGGTGAGTTCACCGCCGAAACATCTCGGTTGCAGGAAAACATCGATCGTCAGGATCGTCAACGTCAACAGATCACGGACGCCTACAAACGGCTCAGCGCAACCCTGGCCGACCAACGAGTAAAAACCCGCACGCTGCAGGACCGGTTGGAACAAATCGAAGAACAACGCAATAACCAATCGTCCGAATTGGAAACAGCTCGGACGGAACAACGTAACACCGCAGGCCAACTGGATCGACTTCGACAGGAACTTTCCGCCAACGAGACGGCGATCGCTCAACTGCATGCCGAAATTCAACACGACGAACACCAGGTACAAGAGCAGGAATTGGAACTGCGAGAAAAGACTCGTGAGGCGACGTTGGCCAAAGTCGCATTTGCTCGTAGTGAACAACGACTCGATAGCCTGCGCAGCCAACGTGCTCAATTCGAAACCGACCAACAGGAACGCAACCGCGCCCTGAACGGATTACGCGATCTGCTGAACCAGACCCTGCAACGCCGACAGCAAGCCGAACTGGAGATACTTCATGTCTCTTCCGAACTGGCGTGGCTTTACCTTCGCAAAGAAGCCTTGGCCAGTCGCGCCGAACAAGCCATCCAGCATCGCAAGGAACTCAACACGCGACGAACCGAATTGGCTGCCGTTCAAGAAAAACAGCGCCGCCGACTCAGACGTTTGGAAGAAGATCAACACCGCTTGGAATTGGCGGCCGGTGAAATCCAGCACGAACGCAACACGCTGGCCGAACGATTGCGCGATGACTATGCCATCGACATCGCCCACTTGTCTCGGGAAGAAACGCCCGAGGAGATCCAGCAGCGTACAGAGATCGAAGCCGAGATCAACGATCTGCGCAACAAGATCAATCGGATCGGCGCCGTCAACCTGGAGGCGTTGGGAGAAATCGACGATCTGCAACCCCGCTACGACGCCCTGTCACGCCAGTATCAGGACTTGACGCAAGCCAAAGAATCCTTGGAACGGATCATCCAGAAAATCAACAGTGACAGCCGCCGCCTATTCCTGGAAACCCTGGAAGCGATCCGTACGAATTTCCAACAACTGTACCGAAAGGCCTTTGGTGGCGGTCGAGCCGATATCGTGCTGGAAGACAATTCGGATGTGTTGGAATGCGGTGTCGATATCCTGGCAACGCCGCCAGGAAAACCATCCTTCAATAATTCACTGCTCAGCGGCGGCGAAAAAGCACTGACGGCCGTCGCGCTGCTGCTGGCCATCTTCCAATTCCGCCCTAGTCCTTTCTGCATCCTGGACGAAGTCGATGCGCCCTTTGATGAAGCCAACATCGGTCGCTTCATCAGCGTGCTGCACGACTTCCTGGACTGGACCAAGTTCGTCGTCGTCACCCATTCGAAGAAGACCATGACCGCCGCCACCACCATTTACGGGGTGACGATGCAAGAATCCGGAATCTCCAAGCGAGTCTCCGTACGATTCGAAGACGTGAGCGAAGACGGCCACATCAGCGAAGAAGCCCTCCGCCGCCAACCAGACGACGAAAAAGCCGCCTAACCCCCACCTCTTTGATTATGTGGGGCCGCCTATATCATGATTCGTAGAAGATATATGAACCGGGCCATATCACGGGCCATGGACCGTACCGGTCCATGAATTCGAGAAATCCATCGACCACCTGTCGACGCCTGTCAGGAACCTTGGCACAATAGATGCCCGATAGAAGTGACGATCTGCGAAATGGAATCGAGGGCTTGACATGAACGACTCGACACCCCCCCAGGGAAATCTCAGTATCCTGCGTTCGATCGGGCCGGCGTTGATTACCGCCTGTGTGGTCTTCGGACCGGGCAGCCTGATCATCAGTGCCAATGTGGGAGCCAACTATGGTTACGACCTGATCTGGCTGCTGGTCCTGACGGGTCTGCTGATGGGCACGTTCATGACCATGTCGGCTCGCGTCGGTGTCACGGCGGGCGCGACGCATTTCGCCACTTTGCGGAAGGAAGTCGGGAGCTGGCTGGCCGCCTTGGCCGGGATCGTGCTCTGCTTGGTGTGCGCCGCGTTTCAGTTTTCCAATAACCTGGCGGTCTCGCTGGTCGCCGGCGGCATCGTTCCGGAAGAGAGAAGCGATCTCGTCTTTCCCGCTCAGTTCATCGCCATGGCCCTGTTGAACGGCCTGTTGATCGTCTTCCTGTTTCGCGCTCAACATATCTACAAGGCCGTCGAACGCATCATGAAATTCATGGTGGGAATTGTTCTGCTCTCGTTCTTGTTCAGCCTGCTGGTGGCACTGCCCGATCTGCGAGCCTGGGCGGCGGGCATGGTAGTCCTGCTGATCACGTTGCTGGCCGTCCGCCAAAGCGGTTCGCCCAACGAGCGCGTATTACGGATCGTGCTGGCCTTGGCGATCGTGCCTCTACTGGTGACCCTGGTCGTCGTCAGCCCTGCACTGCAATCGATATTGAAAGGCTTTGTCCCCGGTTTGCCGGAAGGCGTTCAACTGGGATTTCCTCGGATCCTGGACGGTGAATTGGCCGATCCGATGGTGCTGATCGCCAGCCTGGTAGGTACCACATTTTCCGTCGCCGGCGCTTTTTTCCAGGGGAACCTGGTGCGGGAGAAGGGCTGGACGGTTTCCGACTATGACCGAGGCGTGGGGGATGCCATCGCCGGCGTGTGCGTGCTGACCTTTGTCAGCATGATGATCATGCTAACCGCCGCAACGGTCATCTTGGGCCAACCAGCCAGCGACATCGCCACGTTGGCGCTAACGCTGCAACCGCTTCTGGGGCAGACGGCCTTCGTCGTCTTCTGCATCGGCTTGATCCCGATCGCCTTGAACCCGTTTTTGATCAACGCCATGATCGGTGGTACCGCGTTGGCTGACGGACTCGGGCTGCCCGGACGGTTCAGCGATTACTGGCCGCGGATGTTCACTATCGTCGTGCTGTTGGTCGGATTCATCGTCGCCACGATCGGTCTGTGGTTCGAAATCCCCGCCGTGAATTTGATGATTTTCGGCCAGGCCATGACGGTCATCGGCAACCCGCTGTTGGCAGCGATCATCCTATGGCTGGCGAATCGCAAGAGCATCCTGGGCGAACGCCGTAACCGCATCGCCTCGAATCTGCTGGGCTTCATCGGGCTGACCGTCGTCATCCTGCTGACCATCCGGATGCTGTGGTTCCTGTACCTCAGAATCTCTTTGCTGCTGTGAACATGCACCGAAAACGAGACCAACGTCGTTGCGAGCCCAAAAGATAGGTGCCACCCATCTATCGGCCGTTTGATAGGTGCCATCCATTTATTTGGCAGGGATGCGGGTATCGTTCAATCCGCCGTTGCTTCAATCAGGGGACGATTTGCACTGATCGCGAGGGCAAGAGGAGGGCAACCCACTTAAATCGGCCACCAGATTTCCATGGCCCCTGTCTGGCTCATCCGAAAAAATGTGGCGTTGTAGGGGAAGCCATCGAATGGCGAACGAGCAAAGGCCCTGATTCAGTCCCCTGCATGCCATCTAG
>REEF01000585.1 GCA_007695205.1 Planctomycetaceae bacterium | reverse complement strand
GTTTATATCCATCTTGTTCGGAAGACTCACGGAGATCAGATCATGCGCACAAAGGTGGGACGGTTCACGGCGGTGGGGTTGGTGCTGGCCAGTTGGCTGGGCGCTGCGGCGGACGAATCCATCCTGCCACAGGAAGGGCTGGTGCTGTGGCTGGACGCGGGTGATTCAGCATCGCTGGTGCTTGCCGAAGACCGGGTTGTCGAGTGGAAGGACCGGTCGTCTCATGCGCATCGGGCTGGTCAGACCGACGTCACTTATCGGCCGAAGCGGATCGACGACGCGGTCAACGGCCGACCTGCGGTCCGATTCAGCGGTGGGCAATTCCTGAACCTGGGCCAGCCGGCAGCGCTCGATGTGCCGCCGGGCACTCCCTTCGCTATCGTCGCCGTGTACCGGACGGACGAAGGTAAGTTCGGTACGCTGCTGGCCCAGGGAGGCGGTCCTGAAACGGGACGGGCGTACCACTTCTATACAGCCGCTGGCCGTCTGGGCGGGATTGTGCACGGTGTGCGTCGTGAGACGCCGCAGGATGCCGGACCGCAGTTGGCCGCCCTGGTCAGCGATGGCCGCCAGGTCCAACTCCGGCACGATGGCCCGGAGGTCCGGTTCGCCGCCGGTCAAGGCAGCTCGCCAGGCGATGTGCTGGTGGGCGCGCGGCGCGAGACGGCCGATAACATGGGCACCTTCTGGCCGTTAGAAGGTGATCTTGCTGAGTTGATCGTCTACCGAGGGACACTCGACGCTCAGCAGTTCGCACAGATCCTTGCCCGGCTTCGGAATAAGTATGACTTGAACGACCCGGCAGATACCTTGGCCCAGACGGTCGAAGATCACCCGGCCCGCGCTGCAGAGACGCTGCTGCGGTTGGCCGAACAGAACCGGTTAAATGATGACTTGGTCCGGTGGGCGGGCCAGTTGCTCGGCAGCGACGATCCGTTCGCCCGCGGGATGGCCGAATGGGCGATCGCGATGAAGGTGGGCGGCGAAAACAATGGACAGCAGGCCGTTTGGCACAGCGACGATTCCGCACCGTGGCTGGAACGTTACTTGGGACTGAGCCCGCAACAACGGTTGGAAGCCGATTGGGTCCGGCAGGCCGTTTCGCGAGGCATCCACCGCGAGGGCGCCAGGATGCTGGACGATCTGGACGCGATGTTGCAACGCGCCCAAAGGATGGCAGCCGACTTCTGGCCTGATCAAAATCCACCGGTCTCGTTGGAAGACAACCGGGCCGCACTGAGCCAAGTACGTGTGGAACTGGCGGAAGCCGCGGCTCAGGGCCAACAGGGGTTGGATACCGCTCGTCGCCGATGGCTCGATGCGCGGCGTCTGCTTCGCGAGATTGTGCTGGCCAACCCGGTGCTCGACTTTCAACAACTGGTCTTCCTCACTCAATACACGCCGCATACCGTGCGCAACATTACGCGCTCGTACTCCTGGAAGCACAAACCCGGGGGCGACATCATGATCCTGGACGATCTGGCCGCTGGCGGTCCCGCGCGCCCGCTGCTGGACGGCCGGTTGGGACCGGGTTACGTCTGGGGCCTGGACCTGTGGTGGGATGCCGACCGTGTCCTGTTCAGCTATGCGCAACTTCCCAACTGGCCGCCGCCCGTCGACACCACGCATTACGCCATCGAGGGCCAGAATGTCTTCGAGTTGCGGAAGATTTTCGAGCCGGTCCGGTTATACGAAGCGGCGATCGACGGCTCGCAGATCGTCCAACTGACCGATGACCCTTATTGGAGCGACTTCGAGCCGGCCTACACGGCCAGCGGTGACGTCGTGTTCGCGTCCGACCGCGGCGGCACGGCGCCCGAGTGCGGCACGGTGGACTACGACCACACGAACCCGAACCTGTATCTGCTGTCGCGTCGCGGCAGCCGCCTGGTTGTGCCGTCCGCCGACCGGTTGGCCCGGTACGAGCCGCCGCCGATCGTCCGCCCGTTCACCCACAGCAAGGACCTGGACCGGTACCCGTACAGTCTGGACGATGGGCGCATCGTGTACACGCACTGGGAGTACCAGGAACGGCATTTCATGGAAGTCCACTCGCTGTGGACGGCTCGCCCCGACGGTTCGATGTCCGACGCGTTGTTCAAACAGCACATGCCGGCGCCGCTGGCGCTGCGGACCGCGCGCAGCATCCCCGGCACCACGAAGCTGGTAGCCGTCGCCACTGGTCATCACACGTTCAGCTACGGGCCGGTGGTGACCATCGACCCGGGGCATGGGCTGAACGCCGAATCCGGATTGCGGATCGTGACGCCGGGCGTCAAGCCGCAGGAAGGTCCGATGGCCGGTCGCCCTGTGGATCTGGGCGGAGTGGCCGATGCCGGCGGGCTGTACCGGAGCCCGTGGGCGTTGAGCGAAACGTGCTTTCTGGTGTCCTACGCCTATGCCCGGCCCGCCTGTACCGCACCGGCCGGCGTCGACTCGAACGGATTCGGCTTATACGTGATCGACGCCTACGGCAACCGCGAACTGCTGCACCGCGATCCGCTGTTGGGCTGCGCGACGCCGATTCCGCTACGGCCCAGGCCGCGACCGCCGATATTGACCGAATGGACACCAGCCGACCAGTCCGCGCCAGGGGTTGTCCAGACGGAACCGTCCGGATCGGAGGGCCAAGCGACTTGTTTCGTCGCCGATGTGTACCGCGACATGCCGGAGATCGAGCGCGGCTCGATCCGGCACCTCCGCATCGCACAGCACGTTCCGTGGCCGTACGATCCGGAACGGGGGACGCTGGACTACATCTCCGGTGTCGCGGGCCAGCGGCAACTGGCGTTCCAGAGCTGGTCGCCGGTCCGAGTGATCGGGACGGTACCGGTCGAGCCGGACGGTTCGGCCTACTTCACAGTCCCGGCCGACGTGGCCATCTATTTCCAGGCCCTCGATGATCGGCAGATGGAGATCCGGCGGATGCGGTCGTTCGTTTCTATGAAGCCGGGCGAGGTCCGTAGCTGTCACGGATGCCATGAATCGCAAGGCCGTCCGCCCGAGGCAACAACCGAATTGAGTCTAGCATTGACGCGAGCCCCTTCGGCTCCCACGCCGCCATCGTGGGGTTCCGAGCGGTTGTTGGGTTACGAATGGCTGGTACA
>REEF01000523.1 GCA_007695205.1 Planctomycetaceae bacterium | reverse complement strand
GCTAATGGCTGCGATCCCTTCTGGATCGGGTACGGTACCCGGTGCCTAGATTCTGGCGGCCGGGCGTTTCGCGTTTACCGCCTTTCCCGCAAGGGTTTACGCCAATCAAGTCCGAAGCCCGGCGATCTCGGTTTCGAGAGATTTGGAGCGGGTCCGAAAGGAATCCCTATGGTTAACATCGGACCCCAGAATTGCTGTAAAAAACTCCCCAAATCTTTGATTAACAACCCCTTCGGGGTTAACAAACCGGTCTCCTTCAGGCCCCGAAAAAAACCCGGGCCAAAGCCGTCCTCAAACCTCGAAATACCGGCCGCCAGCCTCGAATCCTTTTGCCACAAGTGGAGGGTCCGGGAATTGTCGCTCTTCGTGTCGGTTCTGCGGAACGACTTTGGTCCGGAGAGCGATGTCGACGTCCTGGCTTCCTTTACCGACGATGCCCCGTGGAGCCTGTGGGACTTCACGGCGATGAGCGACGAACTGAGTGCGCTGGTCGGCCGGCGCGTCGACCTCGTCGAGAAGGAAGGGTTGCGGAACCCGTTTCGCCGTCATACGATCTTGAGAACAAGGAAGGTTATCTATGACGGCCGAGAGGGATGACAACTTCTATCTCTGGAACATGCTCACGGCGGCCCGCGCTGTTGAGAGCTTCGTCAGCGGCCGGCCGGACGCCGACTATCTGGCCGATCTGATGATCCCCAGTGCCGTGGAACGGCAGATCGAAATCATCGGAGAAGCGGCACGTCACGTCTCTACCGCCCTCCGACCAGTCAACAGCCGGCGGATCACCATCTACCCAATGAAGGCAGTCGCCGATGGCGCGAACGCAACGTCACCCCGAGGTAGCATGCATGGAACAAGAGATACCTCTTTCGGCTCTACGAGATGTGGCCGTGCTCTTCCCCGGCGACCTCCACGAACTGGGGCGGTTCCTGTGCAAAGCGTTTGACGCTCGCGACCGCGAGGCCAATGCCCGAAATGCCGGCGTCCGCATCGGGCCGTCGCGACCAACGCTTCACGGCCTGGCGGCGCAGTACGCGGGCGCGACGAACATCGAGTTGCGTCGCGTCGAAGGGATGTTGGTCGCGGCGGGTTTCAGCTTGGGAGCAATCGTCGAGTACGACGCGGCGGAGTGGGCGGACGGAACCGGATTGCCGCAGGGCCAATGTGAACAAGGATAGTCTATGGCAGCCAAGTAAAAATCCGGCGCCCGCAGGAAGAAGTCGGTTCGGCAATCCAAACAGAGAATGTTCCTTAAGTCCCCCGCTCATCCCACCTTCCGAAACATCCCATCCATCCGTCGGTACTCCAGCAATGGTGGATCGCCCAGCTCAAAATCGTCGCGGCACCACCACAGCGGGGCTGATTCCAGCCGACCTGAGGCTAAGTTATTTGATCCGGTTGTGTACGCAACCCGTTGCACAACGGGTAAACAAATACACCTAGTCGACGCACCATGAGCGATAACAGTGCTTCGTCCGCGGCCTTTGGCAGATCAAGGAGACGCTGGGGGAAGTATTACACAGCTTGAGATCATCGGTCTTGACCGGAAAAACGGCAAAAGAGAGAAGACGATGCACGAGTCCGAATGTCGGCGGCACCCGATTGATATCGTGTCTGAAGACTTTCTCGAACGTCACCGCGCGGGTGAGCGGCCCGCGTTGGAAGAATACACCGCCCAATACCCGGACTTGGCGGACGAGATTCGCGAGTTGTTTCCCCTGTTATTGGAAATGGAGCAAATACGGCCGAGCAGCGGAGACTCGGACAGGACAAACGCGGGCCCGTTCACGGCTGCGCCTGCCGCGAAACAATTCGGGGATTATCGTATCGTCCGCGAGATCGGCCGCGGGGGAATGGGAATCGTTTACGAGGCGGAGCAGATTTCGCTGGGCCGGCGAGTGGCTTTGAAGATCCTACCTCCGCAGATGCTCGCCAACCCGAAGCATCACCGGCGTTTCGAACGCGAAGCCCGGGCGGCGGCGAAGTTGCACCATACCAATATCGTCCCCGTGTTCGGTGTCGGTCACAAAGCGGACGAGCATTACTACGTGATGCAGTTCATTCCGGGATTGGGCCTGGACGAAGTCATCCGCGAACTGCAACGGATGAAGATCGACGGCAGCGAATCCTCCAGCGGGCCCATCGACGACTCGCTGGAAGCCGCGCCGCGGGTGGATGCTACGGCGGAACAGTTTGCCCGGTCCCTGGTCACCGGCCGCTTTGAGCACACGTTGGCGTGGGACCACGAGTCCGACGATTCGTCGCACACCGCTGACAGCCCGGGGAAAACGCCGTCCTCTGCTCGATCCTCTTCCTCCGAAAGTAGCCAGACGGGATCATCGCGAAACTGGACTGCCTCCTCGTCGCATTCCCTCATGCCCCCGGGCGACGGCAGTTCGGCGAGCAGCACTCGCCGCCAACGACAAGCGTACTGGCACAATGTGGCGAATGTCGGTCGCCAGGTCGCCGAGGCCCTGCACTACGCCCACGAGCAGGGCGTCTTGCATCGCGACATCAAACCCAGCAACCTGCTGCTAGATATGGGCGGCACGGTGTGGGTCACGGATTTCGGCCTGGCCAAGGTAGCCGATCAACAGGATCTCACGCATACGGGCGAAATTCTGGGCACCTTGCGATACGTGGCACCGGAAGCGCTGCAGAACCGGGCTGACGCGCGCAGCGATCTCTATTCACTGGGGTTAACCTTGTACGAACTGACGGCGTTGCGACCCGCCTTCGACGACACGGATCCCCGCCGATTGATCCAGCAGGTTTCTTCGGGCGATCCGCCGCGACTGGATCGCCTGGATCCGCGGATCCCCCGCGACCTGGTCACGATCATCCACAAGGCAATCGACCGGGACACATCGCACCGCTACCAGACGGCCGAGGACATGGCGGCAGATCTGGTGCGGTTTCTCAACGACGAGCCCATCCGGGCACGCCGGCTGTCGTCGATCGAGCGACTGGCTCGCTGGTCCCGGCGCAATCGCGGGCTGGCAGCGTCCCTGGGATCCATGGCAATTCTGCTGGTCGTCGGGCTGATCGCCAGCGTCATCATCGCGGGGCATTTTCGATCGCTGGAAAAAACGCAACGCGGTCTGGCCTTCGAGAAATCCACGCTGGCTGCCAGCATGAGCACGCTCGCCGGGGAAAAGACGGAACTCGCAGAACGGATGACGCGGCTTGCGGAAGAGAAGTCGGAACTGGCCGCCGCGATGCAGCACCTGGCGAATGAGAGGGCAATGAGCGCCGTGCGCGCAAGGGAAGCAGAGAAGCGGGAAGCCGATCTTCGTGGAAAGGCCGAGGAGGAGGCCGAAATGAGGCGCCGCGACGTGTATTTCTCCGACATGTTTCTGGGGGGACACGCTGCCAGCGAACAGTTCAGTTTCTTCCAGACCGCATCTCTGTTGGACAAGTGGAGACCTCAGCCGGGCCTGCCCGACTTGCGCGACTGGGAATGGTACTATCTGGACGGCCTGCAACACAGGGAAGCACGCACGTTTTCCTTCCGGGAGAAGCACGATTGGGTCTTCGATGTACGTTGGAGTCCGGACGGCAAGCAAGTCCTCGCGGCCGGACTCACCAGAGGCAGTTCCAAGCTCGGTCGTCCGCTGGTCGTCTGGGACGTGGCATCAGGCCAGGTAGCAACCCAGATTCTCGAAGACTCACTTGATCGGGCCAACGTGGCTACCTGGTCGCCCGATGGACAGTACTTTGCGGCCGGTTTCTTTGGCTACGAATTCGTCCACGTCTACGAGTCATCCAGCGGTCGACTCGCGAAACGATTCCGGACGATGGGAAACAATGCCTCCGACATAGATTGGACACCTGATGGCGCGAGACTGGTGGCGAACGGGAGAAATCGCGTCCAGGTTTGGGATGTCCATCAGGAACGTGAACTGCTCAATCTCCCGGCTGTAAAGGCCTGCTCGCTGAACCCGAGCGGCGAAGAGCTTGCGGTCATTCATCCAGACAAGGTGACGGTCCACTGCATGTCCTCCGGCCAGGTGCTGAGAACGTTGGACGATTCGCCGACCGGCTTCAGCCAACCCGGAGCATCCCGGGGTTGGAGTCCCGATGGTACAACGCTGGCCGTCATCTCCAGCCGCAACTCCGTCGTTCTTATGGACGCGAGTTCGGGCGAGTTGCTCGGCGAATTGTCCGGTCATGGGGCATCCATCTCGACGGTTGACTGGAGTCCGGACGGCACGCGACTGCTCACCTCCGGCAGCGACAGCACGCTGCGCATCTGGGACCGGGACACAGCCACATCGGTGGCCATCATTCGTGGGCACGGGAATGTCGTCTTGGGCGGACGCTGGAGTCCGGACGGCCAGTATATCGCGTCGGGCAGTTGGGATGGCACCGTGCGCATCTGGGACGTCGAGAAGGTACTTGAGCCTGCCGTGATCCCAGCCAGCCGGCGTCGTATCACGCGTGTCCGCTTCCATCCCACGCAACACCAAGTCGCCTCGTCGGGTAACGACGGCATCCTCCGCTTGTGGCGCCCCGGCGCGGCTGAACCAACGCATCAGATATCCGGTCATGTTGGCCGGGTTCCTGCCTTTGCCTACAGCCGGGACGGGAACAGGTTGGCCTCGGCCGGCTCCGATGGCACCGTGCGTTTATGGTGCACGCAAGACGGGACTTCGCTGGCAACCCTCCGCGCCGACAAGGGACTTTCGGACGTGGATTGGGACGCAGACGGCAAACGCATCGCCGCCGTCACGCACAGCGGCCAGATCACGATCTGGGACGTTGACTCGGGAAACGAACTCCTGAGTGTACGTCACACCGTCAATCCCGACCCTTATCTGGCGTGGGACTTGAACGGGCGTATTCTCTTTGGAGGAATATGGCAGCCGCCGCAGATCATGGACCCGAGTACGGGAACGTTGCTCAGTACCCGCCTTCCCCAACTCGGACCTACCACTGCCTTTCGTCTCAATTTCGACCGTTCCCTCTACGGAGTGTGCCACGAACATCCCGTCGCGTCGGTCTACAAGGTGGCACCCACGCTGGAGAGAGTCGTGGAATTGTCGGCGCATCCCGTCGGAGCCACCACGATTTGCTTCAGTCCGGACGGCGCGCGGGTCGCCACGGGCGGGACGGGTGGTGAAGTGCGTGTCTGGGATGCTGCCACGGGAGCGGCAACACTGACCATTCAGGCGCATCAGGTGGCTGTCCGCTCGATCGATTGGAGCCCGGATGGACTGCGGATCGTCTCCGCGGCCGATGACGGCACGATCGCCTATCACGACGCGTCGACGGGGTTGATGCGCAACCAATCGGCCCGGGCACTGCCTGAGTTGAACAGGTGGATCGAGGAGAGTGACAAAGCCGTGGAAGCACTCCGTGCTCGCGCAGCCATCCGCGCACGTATGGGCGAGGCTGACGCGGCGGAGGCCGATCTCCAGCGAGCCTTCGAGATTCTCTCCGCGCGTCTCAGGGAATCACCCGACAGTGATGAAGTTCTGCTAGCATGGATCAGTTTCGTGCGCCACACGGCCGCCGAACAGAAAGTGTCCGAGCATACCGTCGCGTCCATCGATCCCGACCTCCTGCAACAATTCCGGCAGGAATGGGTCGAACTGACGGCGCTGCCGTGGCGGCAAGCGGCGCGGGAAGTCGGCGGCGTCGTGGCTCGCGCGAAGATTCATGCGCTGACAACCAGGTTCGACTCGAATCCCGCCGATGTACACGCGCTGTTCGCACGAGCAAAAATCCATTTACAGATCGGTGAACGCGACCTGGCACAGGCGGATCTCGCGGCGGCGATCGAAATCATCGAACGGGAGTTCGATCGACGCCGCGACCTCCTCGGAATCGATTCCCCCGAGACGTTGTCCGCAATGCAGTGGCTGGCTCATGCTTACGGCCTGTCGGGAGACGTCGACCGGGCACTCGCTCTTGCGACACCATTGCTTCAACTCGACCCGACCGAAAAGTCGACACGCGAGTATGCCTTGCGCGCCCTGCGGCAGGTTTGGGCTATTGCCATCCAGGCGGAACGTCCGGCGGACGCCGCGAAAATCGATGCTGCGTGCGCGGAGATTCTGCGAGACGGCTTCTCTGACTACGACGTTGCGACCGCCCTCAATCTCGTGTGGGCAGGGGCGGACAAAGAACACCACCGGCTCTGTGCAAGATTGAGGGACACCGTCGACTCCGACCGCCCGACCGCTCTAGCGAGATGGGCCGCATGTGTCCTGATCCACCCCAGTTCTCCCGTTGAACTACGGCAGCAGGCGGTTGAGGCTCTGAAGCAGGCCCTCGCCCTGGATGAAAACCTGCCATGGGCTCAGATCGCTTCCGGGATGGCCAGTTACCGCGAAGGCGACTTCGCCGCGGCCAAGACGCAACTGGGCAAACTGATCGACCGGGCTCCGGAGTCGGTCGAAGCCGCCGTGGCGTCAGCGTTCCAAGCCATGGCGGCCTTCCGCTTGGGCGAAGCCGAGACGGCCGCCCGCCTGCTGGCCGACGCGGAAAGGCGGTTGGGCAATCTGGCTGTCGCCGAAGTGCAGTCTCCCTACGAGTTGAATATCCGACCCAAACTGGGCTGGCTGGCCGTGCGCGAGGCGCGTCGCCTGGTCGACAGGCGCGCCTTGGCCCCTGCAGAAGCGATCGACCGCCTGCTTCAACTCCAGGCATTCCAAGCGGAAAAGGCCGACTACGCCACGCAACCGGCAATGCACTTGGCCGTCCTGCAGGCTTGGTTCGAGCGCTTCGACGACCATGCCGCGACCTGTGAACGCCTGTTGACGCGCACCGATTCCTACACCGACCCGAGTCACTTCGACCAGGCTGCCAAAGCCTATTTGATCCTTCCGTCGTCTGATCCGAGTCTGCTGGCGGCGGCCTGCGATTCGGCCCGGCGATCATTGAAACTCGGTGCGGATCACGCCTATCGCTCCTGGTACGAGTACGTAGCTGGATTGGCCGAGTACCGCCTGGGAAACACGCAGGAAGCCCTCCAGCGGTTCGAAGGGTGTATTGCGAGCAACAACCAGTGGGTGCGCGTCCCGTCACTCTTGTACCGCGGATTGCTGCGTGTGCGGCAGGGCGATGTTACCGGAGCGTGGGAGGATCTGCTGGCCGCCGAGTCAGAGATCCCACCGCTCCCGGACCGCGTACGACCGACGGAAGCTGTCCTCAAGATCGACCAGATGATTGTCTGGATGGCCTACGAGGAAGTGGTCGACGATTTCGTCAAACAAATCGACCAAATGCCCCAGGTGAGCGATCGGTTGCAACACGTGTCCGACTGGCGACACGCGATCGGGCAGTGGAAACAGCAGGCCGTGGCATTTGCCGGGCTGGGTGGGCAAGCCGGGTTCGAGGATCCCGCATTGGATCGACTTCGGGCCCGCCTGAAACACCAGTTCGCACCGAAAACAGAGTTGCGTATTGATGATCCGACCGTCTACCTGGCTGGCGCGAGTCGCCTGGCGAAACAGGGGCGAGTGGAGGAGGCTGAAAAGCTGCTCGATGCAGCGATGCAAGACCGACCTGACGACGTCGATCTGCTGGCCCAACGCGCTGGTGTCTTTGAGGAACTGGGCAGAGGGGAGCAGGCCCTGGCCGACTGGACCCGTTTGATCGAGCAACGACCCGGTGATCTCGAAGCCCTTGCACGCAGGGCGTTCCTCTTGACTTTTCAGTTGCGCCGGTACCAGGAAGCCCTGGACGACTGGAACATCCTGCTCGAGAAGCCCCATCAAAATGCAGATCACTTGCGGTTTCGCGGAATCTGTTACGTTAACCTGGGCCGATGGGACGAAAGCCTTGCGGACCTGGAAGAGGCAGTGAGAATTGCTCCTGCGGATCGTTTGCCGGAGTTTCGGTGTTCCCTCGCGCTCCATTACTGGTTGCCCCGCGGCCAGTGGAGCGAGGCGACACCGTACATGGCGGAAGTGTTGCAGTATCGCGGTTGGCGTGGTTGGGAGTTCGCTCGGGAGGTGATGCTCCACAGTCTGCTTGTTGAGAATCGGGAACTGTACGCGGATGCCGTGGCCGAGTTCGAGCGACGCGTGCTCACGTCGCAAGGCGATTGGAAGCGTTGGCTCGTCCTTGCTTACGTACTGGAACCTGGGAAGGTTACGGAGGACAATGACCGGCGATTACGGGCTCTGGCCGCCGAGTGTCCGGATCCTTGGCCGACGCGACTGGAAGCTGCCCTGGACTTTCGTATGGGAAAATATGACAAAGCTCTGGAGAGCGAAGATCCGTGCTTACAGTTCTTTGCGGCGATAGCCAGTTTCCGGTTGGATAATGAGGAGCTTGCGCGAAAACAACTTGCCAATGCCAATGCCTGGATGCGAGCGCAGTACGAATCCGGTTCCGCTCAGGGTGTTCCCGCAGGTCTGGACTGGCAGGAATGGGCTGCTCTTGTCATATTGCAGCGTGAGGCTGAGACGTTCCTCGGGCAGTCGAGCGACACCGACGTGCACCGTAGGAAGTCGCTTCAGGCTGAATCGGTGCCAGGTGGTTTTCTGGACACAACAACCGGCAGCGGCCCTTAAACAGAACAGGTATCCCGTGACCGATGAATCATCCGACTTGCTGGCCGAAGTGGCGCAGGGGAATCAAGAGGCTTTCGCAGAACTGTTTGGCCGCTATCGCAAGCAGCTCAAACGAATGATCGGTCTGCGTCTTGATCGAAGGCTGTTCGGTCGGATTGACGAGGAGGACGTATTGCAGGAAGCCTTCCTGACGGCTTTCGCCAAGCTGCCCAAGTATCTGGAAAAGCAGGACCTGCCACCGTTGCTCTGGCTCCGGCTGATTGTCGCAGAGAAACTGACCGACCTCCACCGCCACCATCTGGGCACCCAGATGCGGGATGCCGCCCGGGAAGTGTCCTTGTACGGAGGCCCCATGCCGGCGGCCAGTTCCGCTGCCCTGGCAGCTCAGTTGATGGGCAGCATCACCTCGCCCTCGGTGGCTGCTGTCCGCGCCGAAGCCAAACTGCAGATCCAGGAAGCGCTGAACCTGATGGAACCCCTGGATCGGGAAATCCTCACGCTCCGCAACTTCGAATTGCTTTCCAATTCCGACGCGGCGCAGGAGTTGAACATCAGCCCGCAGGCGGCCAGTAATCGTTACGTCCGCGCGCTCAGGCGGTTGAAGCAGATTCTGGATGACGCCAGACGCGTCTCGGGCTGATTGCCGTCGTGCGGGAAGAGGCGAAGGGGAGACAGCCATGCAAAAGTCCAAAAGCTACCGACACCCGATCGAAGTGCTTTCGGAAGAGTTTCTCAAACGCTTCCGGGCGGGCGAGAACCCCTCCCCGGAAGAGTACGCCGATCAACATTCAGAGCTGGCGGAAGAAATCCGCGATCTGTTTCCTGTGCTCGTGGAGATGGAGGCGGCACGCCCTGACAGCACAAGCCGAGATAGACAGAACGTCACTCCCTTCTCATCCCTGAGCAGCCTCCAACGGCTGGGAGACTACCGCATCATTCGCGAGATCGGCCGCGGCGGGATGGGGATCGTGTACGAAGCCGAACAACTGTCACTCGGCCGCCGCGTAGCGCTGAAAGTGCTGCCCGAGAAGCTGTTCCAAAGTCCTGAACAACGGGCACGCTTCGAACGCGAGGCGAAAGCCGCTGCGAAACTGCACCACACCAACATCGTTCCCGTGTTCGGTATCGGAGAAGCCAACGGAATAGGTTACTATGCGATGCAGTTCATTCAGGGGCTGGGCCTGGACAAAGTGCTGGACGAACTGAAGCGGAAGAGTGCAGAGTCAGCCTTTTCAGGTCTTTCGCCGAAGTCGGACACACCCGATGCCGGTTGCCGAGATGCATCGGTCGCGGACTTGGCCCGATCCATGCTGAGCAACTGGGACCAGCCGTTGACGTCGGCCGCCGACTGGGTACGCCCGCAGGACGAAGCGCTCGGTCCCGACCCAGAAGCAGCGGATGCCGTCGCTGTCGAGGTAAGTGCCTCGACCTCCAGCAATCGACTCTCGGCAACTCACCCGGTTACCCGCCGCCCGATTGCCCAATCGCAGTCGCAGGAGCATCACAAGACACATCCGGGTCGTACCTACTGGAGGAGTATCGCCAAGATCGGCATCCAAGTTGCCGAGGCGTTAGATTATGCTCACGGTCAGGGAGTTCTGCACCGAGATATCAAACCCGCCAACCTGCTGCTCGACGCACGCGGCAACGTGTGGGTGACGGACTTTGGCTTAGCCAAGCTGGCGGACTCGGAAAACCTCACTCGCACTGGCGACATCCTGGGGACACTCCGCTACATGGCTCCGGAGACATTCAAAGGCCAGGGGGACGCACGCAGCGAAATTTACAGCCTGGGTCTGACGCTGTATGAACTGGCGGCCTTGCGTCCCGCCTTTGATCAGACAAGTCGCAACACGCTGATCGAAAAGGTGATCAATGCGCAGATCCAGCCGCTCGGCATGCTCAATCCTCAGGTCCCTCCGGACCTGCAACTGATCATCCACAAGACGATCGACCAGGATCCTGATCATCGCTATCAAACCGGCAGGGAACTGGCCGATGACTTGCAGCGATTCGTCATTGACGAACCGATCAAAGCGCGCCGGCTTACGTTGCGAGCACGCATCCAGCGGTGGACGCGACGGAATCGACCCTTGGCAGCATCCCTGGCAGCGGTCGCCTTCTTGCTGCTGGTGCTGAATATCGCTGGACCGCTATTCACCTGGCATCTGGTCAGGCTAAACGACAACCTGAGGAAATCATGGGAAAGACTCGATATCGCCCGGAAAGAGGCCGACGCGAAAGCGGAACAGAATGCCGAGCTGGCCGCGGAAAAGGAGGAGGAAGCCAAGCTGGCGCAGGAATCCAGAAGGCGGTTCCAGTCCCAGTTGTACCAGACTGAGATGCTGGTAGCCGGTATGTCGCGGGAAGAGGTCGGGGGTCTCTTCCAGGTTCTCAATCTGACCGAGCATTGGCTGCCGGATGCATCCGGTACGGATCTCCGCGGCTGGGAATGGTATTTCTTGAACGGACAGGGATATCGCGATCAAAAGACCCTTGCCCACGCCCGAATCAATCCGAACGCCATCGCCTTCAGTAGCGATGGAACACGGCTGGCAACCGGCTCGGAGGACGGAACCGCCAAGGTTTGGGATGTCAACAGCGGGCGCCTGCTGGTTACTCTCACAGGGCACAAAGGCTACGTTCTGGACGTCGCCTGGAACCCCGACGGCACGCGGTTGGCCACCGGCGGTTGGGACCGCACCGTGCGCATATGGGACGCTGAAAGCGGCCGGCAGTTGGCCGTATTGGAGGACATGAACAGCCGCGTGAATTGCGTCGATTGGAGTTCCGACGGCCGGTGGCTGGCTGCCGGCCAAGACGTCGGGTTGCTTCCGAACGACATGCCCAAAAATGATATCAGCTCTGTGAGGATTTGGAATGCGAAGTCGCTCGAGGTGGTTCGTTCCATCAAAGGCACCGGCTCGATGGCTTGCGTGCGCTGGAGTCCGGACGCAACTCGCCTGGCTTTTCGCGACCTGAAGGCATTCTATATCGTTCAAGCCGACGGCTTCGAGACCGCCACGACCATTCCCGGGGTCATTGCGACGGCGATGGTGTGGTCACCGGACGGTGATGCGTTTGCCATTTCGACGCGTGATGGTTTTCGCGTATTTGATGCTCGAACTGGCAAGGAACGCCTGGCCAGGCGAGGTCATTCCGCTTATGTCCATTCAATCGCCTGGCATCCTGACGGGTCCCGGATCGCCACCTGCAGCAAGGACCGAACGATCGAGTTGTGGGATGCGAAAACAGGGGAACGGCAGTTCACGGTCCGAGGCCACCGCGGATATGTCAAGGCCGTCCAATGGAGTCCCGACGGCCGTCTGCTGGCCAGCGGCGGCATGGATGCCGTCAAATTTTGGGAACTCGACGCACCCTACCGTTTCACGCTGCAGGTTTCGCCCGTTGCCAGCCAAGGATTGGCCTGGAGCCCCGACGGGACCCGAGTCGCAGTAAACCAAGGCGGAACACTGAAAGTCTTTGACGGCGAATCATGGCAAGAGCGTGCTTCTATCCCAGCCAGGGCTTGGCATCGGCCGGTATGGAGTCCGGATGGGGCACGGATCGCCGTGATGCGTTCCGACTCGATTGCAATCTACGACGCGAGCGACGGCAGCCAATCTCATAGATACAACAAGGTGCCGAGCGGACTCTTGACGCTGGCGTGGAGCCCGGACGGCAAGGCACTCGCCGCAGGGGGCCAGAACAAGAACGTCCTTGTCCTCGATGCGCAAACCGGCGAAATCCGACATCGCTTCGACGACCCCTGGAACAATGTTCTCGAAGTTGCTTGGAGTCCGGATGGCGGCCAATTGGCAGCCGTCTGTCACGCGGAGTTACACATCTGGGATCTGAAAACCGGTCGGGACGCCATTCACAGGAAGATCTGGGAGGGCTGGATTCATAGCGTCTCGTGGAAACCGGACGGCTCGCAATTGGCCCTTGGAACGGAGCATGGCAACGTACGAATCTTTGATCCTCGGGACGGCCGCGAGATCCGCGTGATGGCGGGGCACAGTGCTGATGCCACGCGGGTACGCTGGAGTCCGGACGGCAACCGGATCGCTTCCATAAGTGGGGATCGTACGTTGCGCATCTGGGATCCGGAGAAGGGCCGTCAGACGCTGATCTTGAAAGATCACCGGGCGCGTATCAACGACCTGGCATGGAGTCCGGACGGTATGCGTCTTGTTTCGGCAGGTGAGGACGGCTTGCGGATCTTCGACGCTTGGCCCGGATACGCGCATGATCGCTCTCCAGAGCTTCTTCCAGCACTGAACAGACGCATCGACGCTGATCCCGAAGATCTGAAATCGTTGCACTTGCGTATGGAAATTCACCAAAAGCAGGGAGACCAAGAGGCTGCCGCAGCAGATCGAAAACGCATCGAAGCCATCGGCAAACGACGCTCCGACGAAGAAGGCAGGTAATGGAGCCCCTCAGGGGCCGGTGGTAAAGGCCCCGTGGCAACCGCGGCTTCAAAGTGTTTCCTCGCTCACTCTCGGGCTGGCCGACGTCCGCTTTTCTCGCCGGCGGAAGAATCTCAAGAAATCTGTTTGGAATACCAAAAAACCTGTTTACAGCTTCCGGTCGGTCGCAGGTAGAAATAGGTGAATCTGCGCAGAATTTGCTTTGAAGACCGACCTTGAAACGCGGAAAAGAGTATTCGTCATGGGTCTACGAAGACAGCAAAAAAAGCTCGCGGGCCGCAGCTCGAAAGTCAAATCGCGTTTGCGTTCCACTCGAATGAGGCAAGCCAGAAGACCCCTGCGAATGGAGCAACTCGAGCCGCGGTTGTTGCTTACCGCCGGCTTTCCCGATGTCGTTATCATGGGGACCGCTGGCGATGATATCCTGGTCCTGGACAACGACCCGTCGGATGAAGCCAAGTTGCGGGTTTGGAGCAAAAACACTTCCATGCCCAGCGTATCGTTCCCCAAGTCGGGGTTGCGCTCGCTGGCTATCGACGGCGGCGACGGCACGGACTCCATCGAGGTCGCAGCCAACGTGAATTTGACAGAATTGCTGGCACTGACCGCCGAGACAATCACGGTCAGCGCCGGCACCTCGATCTCGGCGAAAGACGTCATTCTGACCGCCAATACCATGGCGGCGCGAACAGTGGACCCGGTGGCCATCACCAGCGCGGTTCTTTCCGCCGTAGGACTCAACGGCCCCGACGACCTGCTGACTTTTGATCCTTCCACGATCAATTTGCAGACCATCGTCGATGCGATCGACCCGACCAGTTACCTTGGCTCGATCGCCCGCGTCACCGTCGAGGGCGAGATCACGGCGACTGGCGACGTTACGATCACCGCCGAAGCCAATAACGAAGTCGGTTTGTCCGCGTCGTTGTCGGACAGCTTGCTGATGTTTCGGCTGACCGAAGCGATCACCGTCGTCCAGGGCGCGAAGATCACCGCCGCCGACGGGACGGTGACGATCGAGGCGAAGAACGTCGGCGAACGCGGCGAGCTGAACGACGAGGACAAAGTCATTCTCAATCTGACCATCGACCGGGCCAGTGCCACGATCGAAGGATCCACGATCGCTGCCGTCGGAGTGGATTTGACCGCGGAAACCGCGGCGAATTATGCCATCACCGGCGCCAAGGCCATCCACGTGATCGACGGCGCTACGCGGGCCGAGATCCTCGGCGATTCCAGCGTGACCGTTCGAGCGGGCGGGGTGCTGGTCTCGGCGACGGAGGCGAGCACCGTGGCCACGACCTCGTCGGGCAACGGCGGTTTTGCCGCCGCCATTAACTACATCGACAAAGACACGCTCGCGCTGGTCAGCAACTCGATCGTCTCCTCCGCGGGTGGGTCGGTGAGCATCTTGGCCGAAGGGGCTGCCGACCTGACGGCCAAATCGGTGATTGCTCCGCCAGACGACTCGTCCGAAAACCCGCCATCCAGCGACGCCTATATCTTCACCGGCAATATCGCCCAGGGAGACGTGCTGGCGTACATAGCCGACGCGAGCGTCACGACGACCACTGCGGGGGATATCCGCGCCGAGGCAAAGAACAGCGGCACGATCACCGCCGCGATCGACGCCGTCGTCGGCTCGTCGTCGGACGACACCCGCTCGTTCGGACTCGGTGTGGCGTTCAACGCGGTCGGTTTCGACATCCACGACGTGTTGCTCAAGGGGATCGGCAACTTGATGGGCGATCCAGAGCTACTGGGCACCCACGACGATGCGGGCACTCGGGCTTATGTCTCCAACAGCCGTGTCAACGCGGCTGGCAGCCTGACGATCGAGGCGACCAATGAGACGACCGTCCAGGCGGATTTGAGCAACCGCGCCAGTGCCCCGGACGCGGCGGAGACAACCACGCGCGGCGCATCGGCCGGAATGATTCTGGCAATGAACCTGTTGGCCTCCGAAACCGTGGCCTACGTCAGCCGAGCCGAAGAGTCCGATGAGGATGAGATTAAGCCTGCCGACATGTCGGTGGTGGCTGCCGGCATGTCGGTGGTGGCCGAAAATGCTGCGAAGATCGATGCCACGGTGGTTCTCGGCGGGGCCGGATCGGCGAACGACTGGGGTGTTGGAGGCGTGGTTAGCTTCAACAACGTCAATGCCGGAAGTGCGGCGCGCATCGAAGATGCGACGGTCGAATTGACCGGCGGTTCACTAGAGGTTCGTGCCGAAGAGGCCGCCGGAATCACCGCTGGCACCACGAGCGAAGTGAAGACCAGCGCCGATGGCCAGCAAAACGGCGGCGATGATGGCGATGGTTCCTCATTGGCCGTTGGCGGGACGCTGGGCATCAACATCGTGCAGGGGGCGGCCGTTGCCACTTTGCTGGAAAGTTCCATCACCAGGTTGGACACGACGGCAGGCGATGTGTCCGTACAGGCCGACAACCAGCAGACGCTCCGTGCGACGGCCGTCGGCGCGGCGGACGTCGAGGGGGGCGACGACACTCGGGCCGTGGGCGTCACGCTGGCACTGAACGTGGTCGGTTACGATGCGAAGAACGCCCTGTTCCAAACGATCGATGCGCTGCTGGGCGAGTCGGTGACCAGCGACGCGTTCGGCGACGACTCGTCCGCCGGAGCCACGGCCTCGATCGTCGATACCACGGTAAATGCGGCGGGAAAGGTGAGCGTTACCGCCAGCAACGCTTCTCAATTGACCGCCAATCAAACCAATACGACTGGTGCCAGCAGCAGCGGTACGAAAGGCGGACAGGCTTCCAGCCTGAGCCTTGTCGCGGCGATGAACAAGGTGAATAGCCAGGCTAACGCATTCATCGACTTCGAAGAAAACGCCATGGATGCGCGGTGGATCGACGCGGGCGGAGGCGTGGAAGTCACGGCCGAGGACAAGGCGGAGATTAGCGCCACGCTGACATTGGGTAGCGAAACGGCGACCAGTGATGGCGGCGCCCTGGGCGTCAGTGGGGCGATTTCGCTGAACGATGTGCGGGGCGGCGCCACGGCATTCATCGACCACACGACGC
>REEF01000092.1 GCA_007695205.1 Planctomycetaceae bacterium | reverse complement strand
TCCCGCTCGGCGCGCGGGACCTACTAAATCGTTGGCCGAAAACGACTCCCGACCCCGCCCGCGTCCCCATGCAAGGCTACCTTCAATGGCAAGAAACGTTTGGCTGGGTGCTTACGCCGAAATATTCGATCAAAGGGGGATTGCGAAAAATTCGGGAGACACTAATAATCCTGATAGATTTCCCCACGAATTTATAGTAGAATAAGTTCTAGAAGCAGGCACTCGCTGGATGGATCAAGTTTTGACAGTAAGAGGGAGTTCCCATGGCTTCGAACGAATTGACCCTGGACATTCAGGATGACGCACTGCGAGTGTCGACGGCATCCGTTGGTAATGTCGAACCGCAGTTGACGGCAATCGGGCAGACGCTCCAGGCCGACGAGCAGCTTGGGCTGAAGGTTGCCGAAGCCCTGCCCGTTCCGCTGTTGATCACGCGAGTTGGGGAAGGCAAGGTGCTGTTCGCCAATGCGGCCGTCGAACAAACGTTCGGTTACAAGCGCGATCGTCTGATCGGACGAAACTGGTCCTGTTTGATTCCGAAATTGACGTGCCGCAAACGCTTGGAGCAAATGGCGCGGCAGGAACTTCGCGTCCGGGGTTTGACCGTCGAGGGAAGACGCAAAGACGGTCAGCAGTTGTGGCTTTCGCTCTGGCAGCAGCGCTCGGTTTGCCACGGTGTGGAATGTCTCTTGACGATCTTAGCGGATGTTACGGAAGAAAGGCGGGAAACCAAGCGCCGAGAGCAGCAGGAAGAAACCCTTCAACAATTGCTGACGCTGGCCGACCGCGACCGCGAATTGATCGCCTGTGATATCCACGATGGGATCATCCAGGACATGACGGGAGCCTTGATGCACCTGGAAGCGGTCCGGCGTGGGATCCGCAGCGGCAGTACCGACGTGGACGATCAATTGCAGCATGTCATGCAGATTTTGCGGAATGGAATCAATGAAGCGCGTCGTCTGATCGATGGTGTTCGGCCTCCGGACCTGGATCGGTTCGGGCTGGCGGGGGCGATTCAGTCGTTGATCGATCGAACGATGACAGCCAAGAAGGTCCAAATTCAATTTCGACACAACCTTCGCGGACCACGGCTGTCGGAGCGGGCCGAGACGGCCTTGTATCGGATCGCACAGGAGTGTCTGAACAATGTCTGGCAGCACAGTCGATCGTCGCGAGCGGCGGTGAAGCTGAGCCAAAACGACCGAGGCGTGCGACTGGTTGTTCGGGACTGGGGCGTCGGGTTTTCTCCGCAAGACGTCAGTGCCACTCGATTCGGTTTGGCTGGCATTCGGCAACGGGCTCGATTGATGGGCGGAAGCGCCTTGATTCGCAGTTCTCCCAGCAAAGGCTGTGTGATCTCTGTGACGCTGCCGTTGGACAAGGCTGGCACGCGTTCCTAAGTCGGCCGAACCAGGACCAGATTCATGGCGGATGACTGCCCCAGTATTGGCGGGCCGGCGACAGCGAAGATCGGTGCATCACGGATTCAGCAGTTGATCACCGTCTACCGCGATGGACTGCTGGAAGACACGCTGCCGTTCTGGCTTCGACACGCGGTCGACGATCGATTCGGAGGTTACTTTTCCGCCTTGGATCGGCAGGGACAGGTGATCGATACGGACAAGGCGATCTGGATCCAAGGACGATTCGCCTGGTTGTTATCGACTTTGTACATGCAGGTCGAAACGCGGTCGTCGTGGTTGCAAGTCGCCCGCAGCGGTATCGACTTTTTGCTGAAACACGGTTTCGACCGCGATGGCAGGATGTTCTTTCAAGTGACTCGTGAAGGCCGCCCTCTGCGGAAACGCCGGTATGTGTTTTCTGAGATGTTCACCGTGATGGCCTTGGCCGCTTACGCCCAGGCGGCAGAGGACCAAACGTTGGCGCGGCGAGCCGAACGGCTGTTCCAGGAAACGACTCGGTTGCTGACAACTCCAGGTGCGTTGGCACCGAAAGTCGACCCGCAGACGCGTGCTGCCCGGAGTTTTGGCGTGCCGATGATCCTGTTGAACACCGCTCAGGTGTTGCGCGAGACGCTCGGGAGCAGCCAAGCGGACGAGTGGATCGAATGGAGTATCGATCAAATCCGTCGTTATCATCTGAACGAGACTTATCAAGCCGTGTTGGAACTGTCGGGTCCCGAGGGCGAGCTGATCGATCACTACGATGGCCGCACGTTGAACCCGGGGCATGCGATCGAGGGCGCGTGGTTCATCCTGCAGGAAGCCCGCTATCGCGGCGGCGACGATCGCTTGACCGAACTGGGCACGCGCATGCTGGACTGGATGTGGCGTTGGGGTTGGGATCCGGAATACGGAGGGATCCTGTACTTTCGCGATGTTCGCGGGTTTCCCATCCAGGAATACTGGCACGACATGAAGTTCTGGTGGCCGCAGAACGAAACCATCTTGGCCACGCTACTGGCGTACTGCATGACCGGCAAACCGCATTACGCTCAGTGGCATACCGCGATCCACGACTGGACCTACCGTCACTTCCCGGACCCCGAGTACGGCGAGTGGTACGGCTACCTGCACCGCGACGGCCGCATCTCGAGCACGGCAAAGGGCACCATGTGGAAGGGGCCCTTTCATCTGCCTCGAATGCAACTGCGATGCTGGCAAATGCTCGAAAATTTGCGAAAACCACGGGAACGCCACGGGGCATTGCCGTCTTGAGGTACCTGGCCGAACTTTTCGAAGATCCGTTGATGGTAGCTGATGTCCAGCAGGGTGTTGCACATTTCTGCCAGTTCCCGGGCCGCCGTCTTGCCCACCTCGCACAAGCGGAGCGTTTCGGCGGCGCTGGCGGGGACCTCGTCGCGGAGCAGGTCGATACTCGCGCCCAGACGGTGGGCGTGTCACGACAGATGGCTATGCAATCGGAAGGAACCCGCGAGGTCGGTTGGCGTGCAGGACGGCAGGCGTTAGAATGATCGCTTAGCATCGGCAAATGAATTAGTGTGGCGTTTTGCAGAAGGGGTCGGGAGTCGTTTTCGGAGAGAGCGTTTTCCACATGGTTCGTTGTTGCCCGAAAACGACTCCCGACCCCGTTCGCATTGGGTACCACCATACGAAATCCGACAGTTATTGTTTTGCCGATGCTTAG
>REEF01000395.1 GCA_007695205.1 Planctomycetaceae bacterium | reverse complement strand
CGACGCGAATTTCGGCGGGTCGGCCGGCCTGGCCGAGATGCTCGTTCAAAGCCACGTCCGGCATGACGACCGCCGGCTGTCCGACCCGGGCGGAGCGTCGTTCGAGATCCATCTGCTTCCCGCTCTGCCGGCTGCCTGGCCTGAGGGTAGGGTTACCGGTTTGCGTGCGCGTGGCGGGTTCGAAGTCGATATTTCGTGGACAGACGGCAAGCTATACCAGGCGGTCATCCGCTCGAAACTGGGCCGAGCCTGTCGGATCCAAAGCCGGACACCAGTGACGCTGCGGGAGGACGACCCATCGGGACAGCCGGCTTCCGTCGCAGGTGATGGCGTATTAGAGTTCAATACAGAAGCGGGGAAGACCTACAGCGTGGTAAGGCGATAGCGCCCCGGATTCGACAGCCCCCACGCCCCAGCTCGATCGGCTCGCTTCGCAGGGCATGCAATCGAAGATCATCCCAATCATCAAGGCGAATGCATCATGAGATTCCCCAACACGTTCTTCTGTCTCTCGGCTCTTTGTCGGTTGCTGCTGTTTGTCGGCGTTTTTGTCTCCGGCGGAATGCTTCGTGCCGCGGAAGCGGAACCGAGCCGAGAGCGACCGATGCTGTTGGCCAACTACTACACATGGTATCACGATGGCTCGCATCCGACGCTTGCCTGGCGCGGATGGACCCGGAAGGAATCGGAAACCAACCCGCGTGCCCTGGCGAAACAGCGCGAAGGCGAGCCGCCACCATCCTCCGCGATCCGACCGCTGGTGGGCCTGTACGACAGCCGAGATCGGGCCGTCGCCGACTGGCATGTCGCGCTGGCCAAAGCGGCCGGGATCGACGCCTTTCTCGTCGATTGGTGGGGGACGCACCTCGACCGGGACAAGAACGCCGAGCAGGGGATCATCGCCGCCTGCGAAGCGGGCGGCCTCTCCTGGGCTATCCTGGACGAGCGCGCCCAGTTTCACCACGACCTGGATGCCTATGCGGGCTGGGTCGTCGACGCGATGAAGCGTTATGTTTCGCTGCCACACTATTTGAAGATCGACGGGCGGCCCGTCTGGTATCTCTACCAGGTAGCTCAGAATCCGGGTCTGACGCCGGACCAATTCACCCAGCTTCGCCGGCGAGTCGAGCGCGAGGTGGGCGAAGTCTATTGGATCGTCGACAAGATCGAGCACGACCACGTCGAGGCGCGGGCGGGGAATGTGGCTCGCGAGAAACGGATTCCTGACGAGTGGCTCCGGGTCGAAGAAGTCGACGCCTTTGCGTTCTACAGCACCTTTTCCAACTTCCGCGCCGACCGCTACGAGCAACTGGTCGGCCGCTACCGCCATCTGACGAACCTAGCCCACCGCGCGGGAAAACGCATGATGCTGCCGGTACATCCCGGACACGACAACTCCTATTTTCGCGATGAGGGGGATTTCTACGTGATGCCTCGGCGCGACGGCCAAACGCTCCGCGACTATCTTCGCGCCGCCTCCGACGCGGGCGCGGACTACATCATGATCACCAGTTGGAACGAATGGCCCGAGAGCACCGTGATCGAACCCTCGGCCGACTGGGACGATCCCTATCATGATCTGCGCATCGTCGCCCAGTGGCGTGGGAAGGATTTTGTCCCGATCCCACCGCCCGACGGACACGTGATATCGGGGTCAGGCTTGCACTTTACACTTTACGTTCGTTTGCAGTACTTTCGACGTGGGCTGTGCGGATGCGCGACAGCAAATGGTCCAGGTCGGACCGGATATCGAACTGGCCTTCACGCACCTTCCGTCGGATATTGCCGACCGCCGAGCAACTGATGCCGCCGTAATGGAGCCCCACCGTCCGGGCACTTTCGCCCGTCAGCATGCAGGACAATTCCACTGCCACCGCCTTGGCCATGCCTGCCCGCCGGCCGTGCTGCTTCAGTTGCTTCGGATCGATTCCGTACCGCTCCGCCACGCACCGATCGATCGTGTCGAAGGCGACCGTGACGACCGGTAGCGCCAGGTCCTTATCCTGCACCCTGCCCGTTCGCAACTCGCCCAGTCGCTGCTCGGTTTCGTCGATAAAGGTCGCTTCGCCAATGGCATATCGGCTGGCTCGCATCGCTTCCAGCAAGGGTTGGTCGTCTTCCATGACGCACGCATGGACGTATGCCCGATAGCGACGCCGCGCCGCTGCAAGTGTCGCACCGTACTCTCGGAGCACGTCGTAGCAGACGAAATCTTGCGAGTTGCGTTTTGCCACGTATCCAGGATAGCTGCTCCACCGGTAGCCTTCCAGCCACCGGATCCGCTCAGCCTTGCTCAAATGCCGGCAAGCGGCGATCTTGATCGGGTTGAGGTGAATGTACCGGGTTACCGCCAGCAGGTAGCTTTCCTCCTCCACCAGTTTCGCCTTGAAGCGTGCCTCGAACTGATGGCCTGGCCTGCCGTGCTTGTACCGTGCGTAGAGCGCGTAGCTCGTGTTCAGCCGCTGCATGAACTGCGAGAGGTTTGCCCGCGGCGTGCGCACCAGCAGGTGAAAATGGTTATCCATCAGTACCCACGCGTACAACCGCACCGCGTGGGTTGCGACGTTGTCCTCGAGTTGCCGCAGGAACCGCCCGCGGTCGTCATCATCGCAGACAATCCACGTCCGTCCGTTTCCTCGGGAAGTGACGTGGTAAACCGCATCCGGAAAGTTCAGCCTCGGTGATCGTGCCATGCTTTCAGCCCACTACAATTCGCCTCTCCCGTAAAGTGTAAAGTGCAAGCCTGACCCCGAATTAGGCTTGGACGCGGGGGGTCGAGGGAATGTGGATGGCTCGCTGGTGCAGTGCTAGTGCGGCTTCGCCCAGGGTTTCGGCCAGAGTGGGATGGGCGTGGCACAGATGGGCGAGATCTTCGCTGCTGGCGCCGAAGGACATGGCCGCCGCCGCCTCGGCGATCAAATCGCCAGCTCGAGCCCCCAGGATGTGCACGCCCAGTACCCGATCGGTCTGTGCATCGGCCAGGATCTTGACCTTGCCGTCCGTTTCGCCCAGAGTCTGTGCACGGCCGCTGGCCATCATCGGAAAGACGCCTCGACGATACTCGCGACCTTCCTCCTTCAATTGCTCTTCGGTCTGCCCCACAGCGGCCAGTTCCGGGTGCGTGTAAACGACACCAGGGATCGTGTTGTAATCCACATGCCCGTACCCACCGGCCAGCCTCTCGATACACGCCAGGGCTTCGTGCGAGGCTTTGTGGGCCAGCTTGGGACCTTGGATACAGTCGCCGATCGCGTAGATTCCCGGCACCTTCGTGGCAAAATTCTCCGCGACCTCGATCTCACCCCGCCGATCCACCTGGATTCCTACCCGATCCAAACCGAGGTCGTCCGTATTGGGAACGCGACCAATCGCCAGCAAAACGCGATCCGCTTCCATCGGATCGGCATCTTCGCATCGCACGACGCAACGATCGTCTTGAACCACCGCCTGTTGCACGCGGGTCTGCAACCGGAATTCGATGCCCTGCTTCTTAAAGATCTGATGAGCCGCCTGGGCGATTTCGAGATCCATACCGGGCAAGATCCGATCCAGGGCTTCCAGCACCGTGACTCGAGCGCCCAACCGGCGCCAGACGCTGCCCAGTTCCAAGCCGATGTACCCGGCACCGATCACCACCAGATGTTCGGGGACACGATCGTACGCCAAGGCCTCGGTGCTGGTCCCGATGCGATCGCCATCCACTTCCACGCCGGGCAGCGGAGCGGGGCGGCTGCCCGTGGCGATCAGGATATCTTTAGCGGTCAAAGAAAGTTCGCCATCCTGGCTGGTGACGAGGATGCTGCCGGGGCCATCCAGACGGCCGCGTCCGAGGAACCGCGTGACCTTGCCTTTCTTGAATAGTCCGTCGATCCCCTGCGCCAGGGTCTTGACGATCTGGGTCTTGCGGCGATGCATTTGCGCGAGATCCAGGTCAAGGGATTCCACCTTCACGCCGTGTTGAGCCAATCCATGGAGCGCTTCGTGATAGCGTTCGCTGGACTCCAGCAACGCCTTACTCGGAATGCACCCGACTCGCAAGCACGTGCCGCCCAGTTGTTCGTTTTCGTCGATGCAGGCAACGGACCAGCCGAGTTGGGCTGCGCGGATCGCCGCGACATATCCGCCGGGTCCGCCGCCCAGGATCACCAGGTCGAAAGAATGCTCAGTCACCGTTCTTGTTCCGTAGCAAAGGTTAGAAATCGCGTGGATGATTGTCGGTCAGACCTCCAGCAGCATCCGCGCTGGCTGTTCGATAATGTCTTTGATGCGCCGCAGGAACGTCACCGCCTCGCGACCATCGACGATGCGGTGATCGTAGGTCAGTGCGACGTACATCATCGGCCGGATCACCACCTGACCCTGATCGGCAATCGGCCTCTCCTGGATCGCATGCAATCCCAACACGCCGCTTTGTGGCGGATTGATGATGGGTGTCGACAGCAAGGAACCGTAGACGCCGCCATTGGTGATCGTGAACGTCCCACCCGTCATATCTTCCGGTCGAAGCTTGTTCTGTTCGGCGCGTTTGGCAAAGTCGAGGATCTGCAGTTCGATCTCGGCGAAACTCAACCGTTCCGCATTGCGAATCACGGGAACGACCAACCCACGCCCGCTCCCGATGGCGATGCCCACATCGTAGAAATTCCGATAGATGATCTCGCGACCCCGCACTTCGGCGTTCAACGCGGGAAATTCCTTCAGCGCCTCGATCGTCGCCTTGGTAAAGAACGACATGAATCCCAGTTTGCACTGGAATTTTTCTTCGAACCGCTGGCGATAGTCCTTTCGCATCTGCAGCACGGCCGACATATCGATTTCGTTGAACGTCGTCAGCAGCGCCGCTTCGTGTTGAGCCTGGACCAAACGTTCGGCGATGCGTCGTCGGATCAGGCTCATCGGCACGGCCTCTTCCTGCCGAGCCCCTTCGGTTGCCGTCACTCTGTCTTGCGGCAGCGATTCCTGTCGAACGGGCGACGGCGCGGACGGTTCGGGCGTCTTGGCTGCCGGGGTATCCTGAGTCGTGGAAGGGGCCTTCGGGGCGGCGGCAGCAGCCGTTGTGGATGTCGCTTCCTTCTTTGCTGGTTCAGCGGGTATCGACTCAGCATTTGGCGACTCAGCATTTGGCGACTCGCCATTTGGTGATGCGGCTGGCGGCGTTTCTGCGGGCCGCGATTCTTCTTCGGGAGCCGGAACCGCGGCGGTCTTTTCCTGGGCTTCGCCGGTTTCGGCTTCCGCAGACTGCTCGATGTGTCGCAGTACGTCTTCTTTCAGCAGTCGGCCGCCGGGGCCCGTCGCTTCGACTTCGCGACCTTGCAGCCCGTGCTCGGACAACAACCGTTGAGCGGCAGGCATGATCACGATCGGCTTTGGCAGCGGTCCAGGCTCCGATTCCGCCGGAGCTTTCTGTTCGACGGAGGCCTTCTCGTCGATCAGCGCGATCACCTCGTCGATCTCCGCCGGGTCGCCCTCGACTTTCAGGATCTTGGTCAGCACGCCGGCCGCAGGTGCCGACAATTCCATGCTGGCCTTGTCCGTTTCCAGTTCGACCAGCGTCTCGTCCTGTTCGACCCATTGGCCTTCACGTTTGAACCACTGACCGATCTGGACTTCCTGGATCGATTCACCCGCTTGTGGAATCTTCAGTTCGTGCACCATTGCCGTTTTGCTCGCCTTCGAAGGATTGAGAACTCGTATTTCAACCAAAACGTCCGATCGCGTCAGACCATGTCGCCGAACGCTTTTTCGATCAACACCTGTTGTTCCGCACGATGCGAACTACTCGACCCCGTAGCCGGACTGGCGGACGCTGGCCGCGTGATCCCGGCAAACGGATAACGGTCTTGCAGCTTCTCGCCCAGACGCCAGCGAAGAAAACCCCAGGCGCCCATATTCTCAGGTTCCTCTTGGACCCAATAGACCGGAGTTCCCTCGCCATAGACGTTCAAGGCGTCCAACACATGGACATCGGGCAGCGGATAGAATTGTTCCAGACGCACCAAGGCCACATCGTGCCGTTCACTTTTACGTCGCGCTTCGTCCAGATCGTAGTACATCTTGCCGCTGCACAGCAGCACACGCTGGATGTGTTTCGGGTCGGTGTCGGGATCGGGCAGGACGCGCTGGAATCGGCCGACCGCGAAATCGTCCAGTTCCGAAACCGTCCGGGGATGACGCAAGAGACTCTTGGGCGTGAACACGACCAACGGCTTGCGCCAGGACCGCACTACCTGACGTCGCAATGCATGAAAATGCTGGGCGGGCGTACTGGGCATGACGATCTGCATGTTGTCTTCGGCGGCGAGAACCAGGAAACGTTCCAATCGAGCGCTGGAGTGTTCCGGCCCCTGCCCCTCGAAACCGTGAGGCAGCAACATGACCAATCCGCTGAGATGTCGCCACTTGTCTTCGGCGCTGGCGATGAACTGGTCGATGATCACCTGGGCCGCGTTGGCAAAATCGCCGAACTGTGCTTCCCAGAGCACCAGCCCATCCGGAAAGACCAGGCTGTACCCATACTCGAATCCCAACACTCCCGCCTCGGACAACGGGCTGTTGATCATTTCGACCGTCGCCTGATCCGGACAGATATCCCGCAAGGCCATGTACGTACGACCGTCGGTCGTGTCGTGCAGCACCGCATGCCGTTGGCTGAAGGTTCCACGCTGAGAATCCTGGCCGGAAAACCGCACGCGATAGCCTTCGGCCAGAACCGAAGCCAAGGCCAGCAGTTCTGCGGACGCCCAATCCAGCGGCTTGTCACCGGTGCCCATCGCGCGACGGTTGTTCAGCACTCGCCGCAGTTTCTTATGCACGTGAAAATCTTCTGGAACCGTAGCCAGTCGCTCCATGTAGCGAGACAGATCTTCACGATCAACCGCCGTATCCACCTCGTCGACCGAGCTATCCGCCTGGCCGATATAGCCCTGCCACATCGTTTCGAGAGTCCCCGGATTTGGCGAATAATCGCTACGCCGGGCCAGCTTGAGTTCCTGCTCGAGGATCTCGTAGCGTCGTTCGGCGATATCGTCCGCTTCGTCTTGCGAGACCATTCCCAACTGCATCAATTGGTTCAGGTAACCCTGACGGACCGTCGGCCGCTTTTCGATCGCCGTGTACATCAGCGGTTGGGTGAACGCTGGTTCATCGCCCTCGTTGTGTCCCCAACGTCGGAAGCTGTACATGTCGATTATGACGTCTCGACGGAATGCGGCTCGAAAGTCCAATGCCATGTCAACGACTTGAGCCACCGCCTCGGGGTCCTCGCCGTTGACGTGGAAAATTGGGATCTGCAACATTTTCGCCACGTCAGTGGCATAGACGCACGATCGGCCTTCGTGGGGTGGTGTCGTAAAACCGATCTGATTGTTGATGATGATGTGAATCGTCCCGCCGACCGCATAGTCAGGCAGTTGACTCAAGTTCAGCGTCTCCTGCACGATCCCCTCGCCCGCAAACGCCGCATCCCCGTGGATCAGCAACGTCGCAGCCACCTTGCGCTGCGTGTCGCCGAAACGGTCCTGCTTGCCGCGACATCGCCCCAACGTCACCGGATTGACAAACTCCAGATGGGACGGATTGAAGCCCAACGAGATATGAACCTCGTGACCCGTCGCCGTCGTGCAGTAATTGTGATAACCCAAATGGTACTTTACATCGCCCCGATTGTTATTCAGGGATCCATCGACGTCTTCGAACTCGCGGAAAATGTCGTGGTAGTGCTTGCCCAAAATATTGGCCAGCACGTTCAAGCGGCCGCGGTGGGCCATGCCCATCACGATTTCGCGCACGCCTTGCAGCGCCAGTTTTTCGATGGCCAGATCCAACAACGGGATGACCGTCTCGGCCCCTTCCAAGGAAAACGTCTTCATGCCGACGTATTTCGTGCGAACGAACTGTTCGAAGATCACCGCATCGGTCAATTTGGTCAGGATCCGGACTTGCTGCTGATAGTTCAAACGCAGCCGATGCTCGCGGTTTTCCATCCGGCGCTGCAACCAGCGTCGGGTCTCCAATTCGTCGATGTGCATGAATTGGGCACCGATCGCACCGCAGTAGCTCTCCTCCAGGCGCGCGATCACCTCGCGCAACGTCTGCACGTTCGATCCGCGAATGGCCTTGGTCGACACCTGCGAATCCAAATCCGCTTGGGTGATCCCGTAGTAGTCCAAGTCCAGCTCGAACGGTCGAGGATTCCGACGACCCAGCGGATCGACCCGCGCGATGATGTGCCCGCGCACTCGGTAATTTCGAACCAGGATGTCGAAACGTTCTTGAAGCCGAGCCAGATGGAGTTTGTCCTCCATCGCAGCCGAATCGCTACCGGAGGGCGGCCTGAAGATCGTCGCCGGAGCGAACGACGGTCCCAAGGGAGCATGATTGTTTTGCCCGACCCCTTCGTTTAGGGATTCAAACCATTGCCTCCAGTCTGGAGAAACGTTTTCCGGGTTGCTGATATAGTCGGCGTACAACCGCTCGAGATACGCCGTGTTCAACGCGTTGCGCCAGTCGTCCATGCCTCGCCAGCCCATCTGACAGGATTTATCAAAACAACCGATTTACTTTCCGGCGATCGCCGAGTTCACCGGAACCAACTATCCTACTATAACCTACTCAGCCTGTCATGTTACCTGGGACTGTAGAGAAAAAGGGAGGTTTCGGACGGCACCGTTGGATTCCTAAGGATTAGCCCAGCAATAGAACCCATCGGCCCTCATAGATGATGAATTGACATTTCTGGAGACACTGGATACCACTGAAATGAGTATTTTGTGCAGTATGAGAACCCATCCAAGTGTTTTTTAGCAATGCTCGGACGTGATGTGATTCAGTCGCTGAGCGTCCCTTTGGTGCTGGGAATGCTGGTGATGCGGGAATCGGGTTCCACCGCCATTCGCAGCGCGCGTGCGGTTGCCTTGAAGATCGCTTCGCTGATGTGATGCGTGTTGCGGCCGTGATGCAGCAAGATGTGCAGGTTACAAAGCGTGTTGGCTGCCATGGCTTGCCAAAAATCCTCGATCAGCTCACTGTCGAAGGTTCCGATCTTGGCTGCGGGCATCTCCGCCTGAAATACCAAAAAGTACCGGCCGCTCAAATCGGTCGCTGCGGTGACCAGGGTTTCTTCCATCGGCAGGGTAAAGTGCCCATAGCGGCGGATCCCCGCCTTGTCGCCCAGGGCTTGACGCACGGCCTGTCCCAAACAGATGCCCACATCTTCGACCGTGTGGTGGTCGTCCACATGCAGATCGCCCGTGGCTTCGATACGCAGGTCGAATGCCCCGTGACGGGCGAATAGATTGAGCATGTGATCCAGGAACCCGACGCCGGTCAGGATCTGAGACCGACCGGTGCCGTCCAGGTTCAATTCCAGATGAATCTGCGTTTCGGTCGTCTCTCGGTCGATGGTTGCGGTTCGGTTCATTGCTTTACACCATGGTTTTTAATAAGGTCAGACAAGCATCGATCTGTTCGTCGGTGCCGACGCTGATTCGCAGTCCGTCTCCCCATCCCGGGTAGTTCATGTAGCGGACCAGCACCCGATTCTTCTTCAGTTGCTGGTACAAGGTCTCAGAGGATCGCTTGGGATGCTGCGTCCAGACGAAGTTGGCATGAGACGGGACGCTGGCGAACCCCAGTGCATCCAGTCCAGCGACCAGTCGCTCGCGAGTGGCGATGATCTTAGCGACGTTGTCGCGCAACCATGCCTGGTCATCGATGGCTGCGGTGGCCCCCGCGATGGACAGGGCATCGCAATTATACGAGTCCTTGACCTTGGCCAGTTTCGCGATGGCATGCGGTTGGCCGACCAGGAAACCGAACCGCAAGCCGGCCAACGCATACGACTTGCTGAACGTCCGCGACACGAAGATGCGTTCGTTCTGTTTCACAAGGTCCAAGCAATTTGATGGCGCGAAATCCGCATAGGCTTCGTCCACCAACAATGGGCAGGCCAGTCGCGAGGCGAGATCGCTCACGGCGTCCTGCGAGACCAATGTGCCGGACGGGCTGTTGGGATTCGGCAGGAATACCAATCGCAACTGGGGCGAGTCGGCAGCGAAAGCCTCGGATAACGTCCAATCTTCGTTCCAGGAAACCTCCTCGGGCCACGCGCCTTGGATTTGGGCCAGTGTCTTGTACAACACGTAGCTGGGGTACGGCAGCCGTAGCAGTTGACCGCTGCCGACAAACGCTCGTGTCACGATCGTCAGGATATCATCGCTGCCGTTGCCGCACAGGATCCAGTCCGGATCGACTCCCAACACCTCGGCGGCTCGATATCGGAACGAGTTGCCCATCGGGTCGGGATACCGGCTCAATCCGGATTCCGCCGCCTGTTGTATCGCGCGAACCACCCGCGGCGATGGCGGATAGGGGCTTTCGTTCGTATTGAGTTTGATGAATTTACCAGCCTGAGGCTGCTCGCCGGGCGTGTATCCCCCTAGGGCTTGAATCTCGGGTCGGAAACCACTCATGCTCATCCAACTTTCGAACGTGTTTTGGCTGCGAGCCGCTCGCAACCTTGAAATGACCGCCAGGAAACCTCAGCCCGCTTCGTCCCGGCGTACAGTGACCGTCATGTTGTTACGGTGAACCACCTCTTCGTAGGGGCATTGTCCCAACACTTCGGCGATTCGAGTCGAGCGCAGGCCCTTGATCAACAGGATCTCATCGGAGTGGTAATTCGTCAATCCTCGCGCCAATTCAACGCCTTGAGCATCGCAGATCGAGACCGCGTCACCCTTCTGAAAATGCCCCTCGATCACTTGGATACCGATCGCCAGCAGGCTGCGTCCGTCGCGCCCGATGGCTCGAGCCGCTCCGTCGTCCACCAATATTCTACCACGTGGTCGCGCCGAGAAGCCGATCCAACGTTTTCTGGGCGTGACCGTTTTGCCTTCGGCGATCATTAGCGTGCCGATCAGCTCACCCGCCATGATCCGCCGCAACGTCCCACGCTCGTGTCCGCTGGCGATGATCGCATTCTCGCCCGCAGCCGTGACCATCCGAGCCGCCTCTAATTTGCTGCTCATCCCCCCCTTGCTTAACGTCGAGGTCCGCTCACAAACCAGCCCGCGAATCGAATCATTCAGCACATCCACCGTAGCGATCACTTTGGAATTCGGGTCTGCCGGATTCCCGTCGAATAGGCCTTCGACATCCGACAGAATAACCAACAGCGGAGCCCGCAGCAGATTGGTTACCAGGGCCGCAAGGTGGTCGTTGTCGCCAAAGGTTGTCCGCAATTCGTCCACGGCCACGGTATCGTTCTCGTTGATAATCGGCACCGCCCCGAAGTCCAGTAGCGAAAACAGGGTATTGCGGACATTGAGGTACCGAGTTCGATGCTGGATATCTTCGGCGGTCAGCAGCACTTGCGCCGCGTGTCGGCCGTATCGGCGGAACGTTCGATCGTAGGTTTGGATCAGGTTCGTTTGGCCGATGGCAGCCACGGCTTGTAATCGAGCCAGATCGGTGGGACGTTGCGTCAAGCCCAGCAGACTCATCCCCGCCCCGACCGCTCCGGAGCTGACCAGCACCACGCGACGGCCTGATTCGTAGATTTCGTTGATTTCTTCCGCCAATTGTGCGATCCGCTGCTCGTCCAGTCGACCATCGGGGTGGGTCAGCACTCGCGTGCCGACCTTGACGACGATCATCTCGGCGGTGACGGCAATTTCCTGTCGCAGGATATCGGTCATGGGTTTCATGGATCGCTTTGGTTGGTTTCTGCAGCGTTTGTTTCGCCGTATTACAAGGGGAACATTCGAATCCGCAAATGGTTTCTCGTCAAGCTGTCGACTTGGAGTAGGAAAGTTGGCATACAGGATTTTTCCACGATCCGTTACAATCGAGCGGGGCCGCCTTGGATCCCACGAAATCTGTCACTTTTCGCTCCACCAAAGGAAAACCATGTCGATCGATATCGCTGTCGTTCCGGTCGCCGGACTGGGCACGCGTCTGTTACCGGCGACCAAGAGCCAGCCCAAGGAAATGTTGCCGGTGGGCCGCAAACCGGTGGCTCAACACGTGGTCGAAGAATTGGCGTTGTCTGGCATCGGCCGGTTGTTGTTCGTGACCGGCAAAGGAAAGCACTCGATTGAAAACCATTTCGACACCGACGGCGACCTGATCACGTATTTGAGGGAAAGTGGTCGCGAGCAGGAGTTGGCCGAATTGGACTTCGAGCGGCAGCAGATGGAGTATTTTTACACGCGTCAGCGGCGGCAGTTAGGTTTGGGGCATGCCGTGCTGTGTGCTGCACCGCTGGTTGGTCGGCAACCGTTCGTGGTGGCCTTAGGGGATTCCATCATCGGATTAAACGCCCAATCCGATATTGTCGCTCGGATGACCGCATTATTCGAAACGACCGGGGCCGATGTGGTCGTCGCGTTCGAAGAGGTGCCGCGCGACGAGGTCTTTCGGTACGGGATCGCAAAGCCTCGCGGGCCCGTGGACGACGTCTTTGACCTGGAGAGTTTGATCGAGAAGCCCTCGGTGGACGAAGCGCCGTCGAATCTGGCGGTCGCGGCTCGTTACGTCTTCAGTCCGGTGATCTTCGACAAGCTGGCAGAAACCCCGCCAGGCAAAGGGGGCGAGATCCAGCTAACCGATGCGATCCAGACCATCCTGAGCGAAGGCGGCAGAGGACTGGGCGTCCGACTTCACCCTCATGAACGCCGTTACGATATCGGGAATTTCGGCAGCTATTTCCGAGCGTTCGTCGATTTCGCCTTGGCCGACCCGCAGTTTGGCGACGGCTTGCGAGAACACGTCCAGGCGTTGCTGGAACGGCCTTGATCGCATCGGAAGCGGTAGCATCCCCGCAGGAGACACAGCCATGGAGATCATTCGAACCCGCGGATCGGCTCGCTGCGGATTGATCGGCAATCCGTCGGACGGCTACCACGGCAAGACGATTTCGATCATTGTCCACGACTTCTACGCGGAAGTGATCCTGTACGAATGGGAACGGCTGGAGTTGGTGCTGAGCCAGGAGGATCAGAGTCGATTCGATTCGATCGAAGAATTGGCTCGAGACGTGCGTCTGCACGGCTATTATGGCGGTATCCGGCTGGTCAAAGCAACGATTAAAAAATTCGTCGAATACTGTCAGGGAAAACATCGATTGCACGATCGGAATTTCTCGGTGCGGTACGAGAGCAATATCCCGCGCTGTGTCGGGTTGGCCGGGTCCAGCGCGATCATCGTGGCGACCTTGCGGGCGCTGATGAAATTCTACCATGTGCAGATCCCCCTGGATCTGCAGCCGTCGCTGGCACTGAGCGTCGAAACCGAGGAACTGGGGATCACGGCCGGTTTGCAGGATCGAGTGATCCAAGTCCACGAGGGCATGGTCTACATGGATTTCGCCCGCGAATCGATGCGCGAGCGGCATGGTTTTCGGTGCGGTCTGTACGAGCGGCTGGACCCTGCCTTGTTACCGCCGCTGTACGTCGCGTTCAGTGCCGAAGCAGGCGAACCGACCGAGGTCTCGCATACGCCGCTGCGGGCTCGTTTCGAGCGAGGCGAATCGGCCGTGCTGGCCGCGATGGATCGCTTCGCTGGGCTGGCCTACCAGGCACGAAGCGCGCTGCTGCAAGGCGACACGGCCAAGCTGAGTCGGTTGATGGACGAGAACTTCGACTTGCGGCGGAGCATCGTTCCGATCCATCCCAGCCACCTGCAGATGGTCGAGACGGCACGTTCGGTCGGCGTCAGCGCGAAATTCGCGGGGTCCGGCGGCGCTATCATCGGCGTCTGCCCGGACGATGCGACGTTCATCGAATTAAAACAGCGAATGGCCGAAATCGGATGCCAAGTCTTCCGACCGACGGTTCGCTGATCGTCACCGCCCACGCGAAAAAAGGATCCGATCGGTCCCGGTTCTTACCATCCCGGCCGATTCTGTGTATCCTAGGTAGCCGTGGACCGCTGGTTTCGAACACCCGTTTTTCAAGGAGATTGCAACATGCGCAATGCTACGAACTCAACGCTCGTGCTTCTTTTGACCCTGCTGGTCGGAGCGAGCGTTACCGTGGGCCAAGAGAAAATCGATCTGTTGGCCGGAGAAGGACTGGACGGCTGGGACTATCATCTGATCGAAGATGTCAAGAAGGAGGATGTCTGGAGTCTCGAAGATGGAATCTTGAAATGCACAGGAACTCCGCTGGGCTATCTGTATACCAAGCAGAAGTTCCAGGATTTCAAGCTCAGTCTTCAATGGCGTTGGGCGCCAGGAACCGAACCCGGCAATAATGGGGTACTGCTGCGGATTGCCAGCGAGCCCATTTCGTTCCTGCCAAAGTGCGTGGAAGCTCAGTTGATGCACGGCAGTGCGGGCGACATCTGGGGCTTTTACGGTTTCAAGCTCAGCGGCGACAAGCAGCGCTGGCGCGATATCAAAGGCCACGAGGCTCTGGGCGATTTCGTAGGCGTCGGCAAAATCAAGGACGCCGAGAAAGAGCCTGGCGAGTGGAATACGTATGAAATCACGCTGAAGGGCGGCGACCTGACGCTGGTGATCAACGGCGAAAAGGTCAACGAGGCCACCGATTGCGATGTCCTGGCGGGCCCGATCGGGTTGCAATCGGAAGGTGGCGAAATCCACTTCCGCAACGTACATATCACGCCGCTGAGTGACAACTAGACCACCGCGAACGGCAAAAAAACGAGCCGCGGACATCTGGCCCGCGGCTCGTTTCCTCCACTCACCCCACGCTTCGTATGTGGGTTGTTCGAACGATCAGGTCGTCGGCCCTAAGCTGGTTGGTTCTGAGTCGCCGTTGGGAGCCGGGATCAGGATCGATCCTTCGTCGTCGGTTTCCCATGTGCCGACCGGCGGCGCGTAGTACGGTTCCATCATCATTCCGCCTTTGCCGCCCTTGACGTCCGTGCAGCACGGAGCATCCCAGGCTTGCATCCGCATCGCTGCTCGCATAGCTCGCCGAGCATGCAGTCGCTCGCAGAGGGTGGGACGCCGGTGCCAACCGTGGGCGACCGGACCGCAGCAATCAGCCGATTTCTGCCAGTGTCCTTTCTGGACGACCGGATGAGATTTCTGGACGACCGGATGGGACTTTTGAACGACCGGGAAAGTCCTTTGGGGAACCATCATTCGGGTCGGAACATGGACCCTTTGAGCCGCGAAGTGTCGTTGGACGTGCGACTTTTGGATGGGGGCTGCCTTTTGAACGACCGCCTTTTGGATCGGAGCGACTTTCTGCACGGGAGCGGCTTTTTGGACCGCGCCTTTCTGCACCGGGCCGCCTTTCTGGACGGCCGTGTGGGTGCCGCAGCAACTGGTCGCACCGCAGGTTCGGCAACCGTGACGCTGGGCAAGCCGATGGCCCAACCAGCCCGTGCGAACCGCGTGATGGCCACAGGCACAACCATGTCCGACATGCCTACCGGTCCACCAACTGCCGTAGGAAGGCATCGTGGCACCACAGCAATGGCTTGGCATTCCCATTCCATGGTAACTAGCATAGGTCGGCGTGACTTGGTAGTCATAGTGGTCGTGCATCAGTTCCATCGGCACTTCTTGCGCTCCGGCGGGAACGACCAGCAGCAGAGCGAAGGCGGGGGCGATGAAGTGGCGAATTCTCATAGAAACGATCCTTTCTTGGGAATGATCCCAAAAAAATGGTCTCAGGTCCGAACGACTTCCCGACCGCAATCACGGTCGTTCGTTCTGGAACCCGACTCCGTCTGGCTTCCCACCCGACGTGAGAGCCGCAACACGCCGACACACCAAGCGTTCTCGTAGGAGATTCACCAGCGCGCGGTCTGGGTAATATGGACCATGTTTGCAGGCTAGGCAAACAAGGTCGAGTCTTTTTCTGGATCTTGTCGAAAACGCGTCCAACTGGTACGACATGTCGACGGATTATTCTGGTTGCAACGATACGTCCGCGTCCGACGCCCCGCTGATGGATACGGATGACTTGCCTCAGAGAAAACGTGATCGGAGACACGCTTAGAGTCTTCACCTGTAGGATGCGTGCACGGTGCGCGCATCTTTGTAGGTTGGG
>REEF01000093.1 GCA_007695205.1 Planctomycetaceae bacterium | reverse complement strand
GGCGTTTGGCGGTTGGGCTGTGTTTCCTGCTGATGCTGCTCTCGCCGACGCAACTGTTGGGCGATTCTCTTCCGGTGGCCATCGACGTCGACGCGCCTCGCGCCATCCTCCGCCAACTGCCTTTCCGCGTTTCGCTGACCCATCCTGACCTGGAAGGCGGACCGGTGGCGTATCGTCTGACGGATGCCGCCGGACGCGAATTGGCCGCAGGCATCATGGTTCCGGGCGAGAAGATCGAGCTGGAGAATCTGCGCGTGGAATCCGTTGCCGCCTTGCCGTTGACCTTGTACACGGGCCCACCGGCCAGCGACCTGGCCCAAGTCCGTACCTTCCGGCCGCTGATGCTGCCGGGTTGGACCAGCCTGTTGCCGCCCTTGCTGGCGATCGTGTTGGCCTTCGTGCTGCGCGAAGTGGTTCTTTCTCTTTTCTGTGGCATCTACTTGGGTGCCCTGCTCCTATTCGGCTTCCAACCTCTGATCGCACTCTGGCGTTCCATCGACTATTTCATCGCCCCGGCACTCGGTGATCCTAACCACGCGGCGGTGGTCATCTTTGCCCTGTTGCTTGGTGGGATGATCGGAGTCATCAGTCGAAGCGGCGGCATGGCCGGGGTGCTGGAAGCGGTCCGTTCGATCGCCACCACACCGCGGCGCGCGAAAGCAGCCACCTATGTCGGCGGTCTTTCGATTTTTTTTAACGACTATGCCAATGCCCTGATCGTCGGCAACACGATGCGGCCGCTGACCGATAAACTGGGCGTCCCACGCGAGAAACTCGCCTACATTGTCGATTCCACCGCCGCCCCGGTTGCTGGCATCGTCTTCGTCTCGACGTGGGCAGGCTTCATGATCTCGCTGATCGACAATTCACTGAACTCGGTCGTTGAAAACCCGGCGACCGATCCCGTCCTGGCCGCCGACTTGGCCGCTGCGAATCCCTTTGTTGTTTACCTGCATAGCGTCCCCTACATGTTCTATCCTTTCTTGAGCCTGCTGATGGTGGCGTTGGTCATCTGGACGGGGCGGGACTTTGGCCCCATGCTGCATGCCGAAAGGCGGGCGGCGCGGGGCGGTGGCCTGTCACGCCCTGGCGCGATGCTGCTGGCCAACACCGCAGGCGAAGCCTTGGAACCCGACGAGAACGCCCCGCGTCGCTGGTTCAACGCTGTGGTACCGATCGTGACCGTCATCTTGGTCGTGTTGGGCGGCCTGTATTTTGGCGGGCGGGCGGTCACCGGTGCGGACGCCTCGATTTGGGACATCTTGGGCGCCGCCAATCCGTTCCATGCCCTGTTGTGGGGTTCGCTTTCGGGTTGCCTGGTCGCGATCGGGCTGACCGTCGCTCAACGCATCTTGACCCCGCACCAAGCGTTGGACGCGTGGTGCGGTGGATTGCGTGCTTTGATGCTGGCCATCGTCATTTTGGTGTTGGCTTGGTCGATCGGCGCCGTGACCGGCGAATTAGGAACGGCCGAATACATTGCCGAATCACTGACAGGCCGCATGCCACCGGTTCTATTACCGTCGTTGGTCTTCGTGACCGCGATGCTGATCTCCTTCGCCACCGGCACGTCGTGGGGAACCATGGCGATTCTCGTGCCGTTGGTCGTGCCTCTGGCGGTTGCGATCGGGGGCGGCGAGGGCTTCGAAGGCGGAACCCGCTACACCATCCTGCTCGGCAGCATCAGCTCGGTACTGGCCGGGGCCATCTTCGGCGACCACTGCTCGCCGATCTCCGACACCACCGTGATGAGTTCCATGTCCTCGGCCTGCGACCACATGGATCATGTCCGCACCCAGGCCCCCTACGCGATTCTGGTGGCGGCCACGGGCATCGTGGTCGGTGATCTGGGAACGGCTCTGCTCGGTATTCCCCTGTGGGTCTCTTACCTGGCAGGCGCAACGATCCTGTTGCTGGTCCTGCACCTGGCTGGCCGCCGATCCGCCTGACAGTATCCTTTCCATGAAAAAAGCCACTTGCAACTTTCGTCGCAAGTGGCTTCAAGTGGAGGCGGCGGGAGTCGCTCATCGCAAAAAAATCCTCGACGCAAACACTTTGATACAATCAGACACATCAGACATGGGACAGTTGGTCGCAAGTGAACCGCCCCAAACCCGCCACCAGATCAGCCGGGTGACGATCCCCATGAAAACGAGCAGCGTGGTCCATACGGTTCGAACACGCTGTCGGGCGGATTCCAACAACCGAGCGGCAGGCTCCGACGTTGTACCTTGCCGAGACAATCCCCAGCCGGGCCACTTGCCCGATCACTCGATTGGCGTGGAAGACACTGCATTTCGAGAAGCCAGCGCACGCCTGACAGCGGATTACCAATCGCATGGAGTTCCCGTGAGCCTTTCGCCTCGCATCAGGTGACGTTCAGCCGCCAGATGGCGAAGTTCAGCACGGCGGCGAAGCTGACCCAGGCCAGATACGGCACCATCAGCCAGCCGGCGAGCTGCGAGCTGCGGAAGAAGGCCATCGTCGTCGCCACGATCGCCAACCACAGGATCACGATCTCCACGAAGGCCCAGCCCGGCTGGTGCATGCCGAAGAAGATCCACGACCAAGCGACGTTCAGGACAAGCTGAACGGCAAACAGCGTCAGGGGCATCGCGGCGGCCTTGAACCCTTCCGGTTTCCAGACGAGCCAAGCGGCGATCGCCATCAGGATGAACAGTGTAGTCCAAACCGGACCGAACACGCTGTCGGGCGGGTTCCAGGCGGGCTTGACGAGCGTCCTGTACCAGCCGTCGATCTCCGGCGTGGTGGCGATGGCCCCGAGGCTGCCTGCGCCGAGACAAACGGCGATGAAGACGGCGAGGCCGATCCAGCGGGTAGTGGCACTCATGTTGTTCCCTTTTTTGCGAATGTCAGCCAGCGGTCGAGTTGGTTGGCGAACGCTTGCCGGTGAAGTTCGACGGTCCCCCGGCGATCTGGCCGCCGCCGCGCAGTTCGTCGAACAGATTCCGCACGGCAAGCCGCTCGCCCACGTTCGCATCCGTGTACAATCCGCCGCGAGGATCGAGGGCTTGAGCGCCGTTAACAATTCCGCTCCTTTTCGTCTCGCTGCGGATCTCGGGATACTGGGCCTTCTCAATTCTCCGGCAGCT
>REEF01000094.1 GCA_007695205.1 Planctomycetaceae bacterium | reverse complement strand
GTCCGGCTTGCGATACGTCGTGCGACTAGCTGGTTCAATTATTCCGCTCACGCTTCCGAATTGCAACTTGAACCCGGGTTTTTCGGCTTCTCAGGCTTGAAGACGCACTCCGTCTTGCGGAGACGACATCCTGTAGGCTCTTGACCAAGGCGTTCCGTCGTGGGATGCTGATAAGATCGTCGTGTCGGGAGCCGTCCCGACTGGCCGAGGGGTGAATTGGGTCGCCGAGTTCGCCGGTTCGATGAAAGAATTTCCGGAGTTTTCGGAGGTGGTTCGCCTGGGACGCGAACTCTGCGCAGCTTAGACTGCCTTGTGCCGCAATCAGCCGAGTATGCTAGAATACGGGTTGGTGTTGCGGTAGATAGCCCTGTTCCTTCTGCGGAGGTGAGTTTGATGGTGTCGGGACAGTTGGAAGAACGTGTTGCAAGTTTGGAGCGGGAGTTCGCTGTGCTGAAACAACTGGCGTTCTGCAAAGGTCCGGAACGCGACTGGCGCTCTACATTCGGAATGTTCGCCGGTGATTCCGGATTTGACGACGTCCTTCGCCTGGGACGGGAATTCCGCCAACGGGAAGGAATCGAGGATCGCGACGATGCTCGTGCTTGACACCGACCATCTCGGCGAATTCCAGAAAGGGACTTCGCCGGCTGCTCAGCGACTCAAACGACGACTGGACGAGGTTAGCCTGCCGGTCGCTACTACAGTGATATCTGTCGAGGAAATCATGCGTGGCTGGCTTGCAGCAATTAGACGCGAGACTCAGCCTGGCGAGCAGATCCGCAGCTACGCCAGACTTGTCGACCTGTTTGCTTTCTTCGCCGCATGGGACATCCTTGGCTGGGAAGCACCAGCGGTGGAACGGTTGAAATCTTTGCGGCAACGCAAGGTTCGCATCGGGACAATGGATCTGAAGATTGCCAGCATCGCGTTGGCCCATGATGCGACCGTGCTGACCAGCAATCTCCGAGATTTCGGACAGGTTCCAGATTTGCGAGCCGAAGATTGGCTGACATGAACGGCATGTCGTGGCTGTGTGATCGGTCCAAAACGAAGGCAACGCTGTCTTGAACACGTGGTCCGGGCTCTCCGAGACCGGGTTTCAAGCCCTCACTGCCCCCGACTTTAAATCGTCGCGAAAAAGTCATCCACGGCGGACTCCCCTTCGCCGTCGTCCAATAGATGATCCCCCAGCAGGTCGTCCCACAGGTAACGAACCCCGGGGGCCAATGTCGGCTGCATCAACCCGGTATCATTGTGCTCGTAGCCCAGCACGTGGCCCAGTTCGTGCATCACGACGGTCAGCAGGTCCATCCGCTGGTCCGCTGGGCTGCCCGGCACTGCCAGCAGACCACCGGTGGCGCTGAGCCCCGAGTACTCCTCGTTGTCCCATGGTGTCCGGTCCACGAACCAACCGAAGCCGGCCGCGTTGCGGTCGATCAGGATCGTGGTCCCAAGCGTCTGGCCCAACAGCGTGCCCGGCAGATCGGCGATTTGGAAGGTGACCGATTCCAGCGGATGGGCGTTGGCATCCCAACCGATCGCTTCCGCCAATTGCGGGATCGCAGCATCCACGATCCACTGCAAGTCGGCTTCGCTCAACTCTGCGACAGGCCCATGATCGGCCGGTGGCAATTCCGATGCGTGCATGGCGTCGGGGACACGGTTGGAGAAGTTGCCGACCAATACATCTTGCCAAACGACGTCAGTTGGCCAGCTTCCCCAAGGTTCGTTGACAAACCCTGTGCCTGTCGAGCGGGCGACCGTCCAATTCCCACTGGCGTCCCGCCCCACCAAGTCCGCTCGCCCATCGCCGTCCACATCGGCCGCATGTACATCGTACCAGGTTGTCGAAGTGGCCCAACTGCCCCAAGCCACGTTGTCGAAGCTGCTGCCCGTGCTCTTGGCCACCCACCACCGGCCGTCGGCGGCCGAACGTCCCACGATGTCCGTCTTCCCATCGCCATCGACATCCGCCACCTTTGCATCCAACCAGGTGATCGTGGGCGACCATCGGCCCCAACGACGGTTGACGAATCCATCCTCTGTGTTCTCCGCAACCCACCAGTCGCCGTTGGCCGCATTGCGACCCACGATATCCAATCGTCCGTTATCGGTGACGTCCGCCACCATCACATCTACCCAGTCGACGCTGGTCCCCCACCGGCCCCAACGCTGGTTCGTAAACGTCGAACCGTCAGACAACGCGACCCACCAGTGGCCGGTCGACTGATCGCGACCGAGGATATCGTCTTTACCGTCCCCGTTGACATCGGCCACCATCACATCGCCCCGGTCGACGGCGGTCGACCAACTCGTCCACTGTTCGTTGACCAGACCGTCTTCGGTCGATCGAGCCACCCACCAGACGCCGTCTTTTCGTCCCGCGATATCAGCACGCCCTTGTCCATCCCCCGTGAAATCGCCGACCACCACATCCTGCCAATCAACGATGGCCGGCCACCCGCCCCACGGACTGCTGACGAACTGGCTGCCTGTCGATTCCCCGACCCACCAAGTTCCGTCCTCGGCCGAACGGCCGGCGAGGTCGGCTGTTTGGGGGCCTGCGATGTTCAGCACCAGCGGGTTGTCGATGGTTTGCAGGAAGTTGATGTCTTGAGGGTCGACGACGAATTTGGGGGTTTCTGGGACGGTGGGGAAGACTAGGGTTTCGAAGCCGTGGTTGGCCTCTTGTTCGATGTCGGGGGCGCTGGCGGAGAATTCGACGCGGCCAGGGGCGATGGCTCGGATGTCGACGCTGAAGAAGGCGAATTCGGCACTGGCATCGGGCGAATAGAAACCCTCCAAAAAGCTGCCCACGTTGCCCCATGCACTGCCGCCAGCGGGTTGGCCGGGGGCGAGGTTCTCTTTGAGCGACGCATTCAAGCCATGAATGAACGGATTATCCACAGTCACTCCGTTGATGACAGCGTCCTCGACCACCCTGAACGAATTGCGGAACGTGTCGGGATTGTCCAGCTCGGCGGGGAACAGCTCGTCGATTATAACGCCTTCCACGTCCCTCAGGCCGCTCAACTCGTGGCTGTCGATGCCCAGCGTCGGCACATCACGCTCGCCCAAGTCGTTCAAAAAGTCGATGCGAAATGCATTCGGTTG
>REEF01000095.1 GCA_007695205.1 Planctomycetaceae bacterium | reverse complement strand
GTAACGAAGAACAGCAGATCCCGATAAACAACCGGAGTGGAACTGTCCGAAGTACCCCGATCATAGGACCAGAGGGGCGAGTTGGCGCCCAACTGGCCCGAAACCCCGCGCCGCACAGCGACCAGCGGATTGCGCATGCCTTGGGTTACATAGACCTTATCGCCCGAAACCACGGGACCGGGGATCACACGATTGCCTGTGAAACCGCTGAGCTGCCAAAGCCGCCGACCGGTGTTCGGATCGTAAGCGTCCAACACCAATCCGCCGAATAGAATCATTTCGATGCCGTCGTCGGTCGGCTGCAGAACGGGTGTCGTGTAGGAATCACAAGGTTCGGACATCGCCGAGGTCGGGCGCGGGGTGTGCCAGAGAAGTTGGCCCGTGCGTTTGTGGTGAGCCACCACGTAGCTGGGCGCCGGCGGCTTTCCCAGATCGACCAGCGAATCTTGCATACAGACCGAGATCACCGCATCCCCATGCAGGACCGGGCTGTTGGCATGCCCCCACCAGATCGTGTAGCGGCCGTAATCCTCCTGAAGATTGCGGTGCCAAAGCCGCTTTCCCGCAAAGTCGTAAGCAGCCAGATCACCGCTGCCGAAATGCGCGATGACCACGTCGCCATCCACCGTGCATGAGGGGCTGGCCAGATTCTGCGTTGCGTGAAATTTCTGTTGCCCCCGCGCCGCCTGGCCCGTTACACCCGAGGTACCGCGAGGCGTCGATGCCGTGCCGACTTTTCGAGTCCAGTCGATCGTGCCGTTCGTCCTGTCCAGCCTCACCAGCAGCAGGTCGCGGTCGTCGACATGGCAAGTCAAAAAGATGGCATCTCCCCAGATTACCGGCGTGCTATTTCCCCATTCGGGCAGCGGACTTTTCCAGAGAACGCCATCCTGTTCGCTCCAGACCGTGGGCAATTCGGTCTCGCGGCTGATCCCGTTATGGTCCGGGCCGCGCCAATTCGGCCAGTGATCAGCGAGAGCGAAAGAGGTGATCGCCCAGATGAAAACCCCGATCGGAACGGACCTTCTTGCGCCGCACAAACGGTTGGGATGCTGGTTCATGAGGTAGCGACTCCTGGATTGGTTCGGCCGTCGAGCGAGCGAATGATTTCGGAAAACGCAGAAGTTGTCATGCCGACCAGCATACCACCCCAACCAGCGCATGGAAACCAGCGCCCCAGCCCCGAGTCCCTCCAGGAAACACGTGACCGCATGCTTATTCGGGCGCTGGCGGACGTCGATCCAACTCGGCTCGCAACCGAGCCACCTCAGCCTCCGCCGCCTGTCGGGCTTCGGTCTCTTGGCGCAAACGCTCGTCTCGTGTCAGCAGACGCTCGCCAGTATTCCGGTGCACGAAGTCCAGGTGGCCGTCTCCCAACCGCAACCGCAGTTGCAGTTCGTGGCTGTCCAAACCACCGTCTTTCGCCAGTTCGATTCTTTGGTAGGCTCCACCGTCCATCCGAAAACCTTGCAGCGGCGGGTCGAGGTACTCGCCCAGCGGGTCGAACAAGAAGTATTCTTTGACGCCCAACCGGGCATACAATTCCGGTTTGATCTGCCGGTCCTTCCGACGCGTCCTGCGTGAGGTAGTTTCAATCACCATATCGGGTGCCTTGCCCTCGACCCAGATCTTGTATGTCCGGCGATCCTGGGGCACGATGCCTTTGACCACAAAGGCATCCGGCACGACGTACTTGCGGGGATCGCCTTCTACGTAATACACCAGCAAATCGCCCGACACGTAGACTTTCTGCCCGCGGTAGTAGTCCTCCAATAGCTCGATTTGCCGGATGATTTCCTTGCGATGGTAATCTGTTTCGCCCATAGGCTTGCCGTCCGATTCCGGATAGACCACCTGGCTGACTTGAATCACGGAACTCATGCCTAAATCTCCTTCGTTCCCCGCAGCCACATTCGCCGCCCAGTCCCCGGTACCCATTTGCCGATTTTAGCGGAGACAGACGAAAAAAAGAAGCTCTCCCTAGACGTTCGTCTACCTGCATCGGGCGAACCTAAGTCCTTTGCCCGCAAGCGAGTGTCCCTGTGAACCCTGTGAATGGTACTTGTGAACCGGAGGGGGGCGAGCTGACGGTGGTACCAACTGGCGGCCCCGTTTTACGACGGAGGTTCAAGCAGTCGCTGGACCCACTCCGTTTGCTGTGCTGTCAGAGGCGGAACGATCCGGTCAGGATCGTAGATGACGCGACGCGGGTACGGGCCCGTCTCGTAGCAGCGGTTCAACACGGCTTGCAGATCCAAAGAAACCTCGCCATCGTCTGGCAACAGCGGGATGCCGATCACGGGCAGCGGATCGGCCAGACGCCAAGGATAGATGAAGAACCGGCCCCGCTGGTCGAAACGATGAACCGATACATGGTAATCGAAAGGGCCGGCCTTCCTTCTCAGCCGTTCCAGCGACATGGGCGTCGTGTGCTCGCCGTCGCGGAGCAGGTCGATTTCCACCAGATGGACTTGGCTGCCAAGGATCTCGCCCTGCTTTTCCAAATACAACTCGCGGCCCCGTCGGCCGGGCGCCTTGTTGCTCAAGCTCAATAACTCGATCGCCGTCACGATCCGTTCGCCGCCCTCGGCCAAGCGGGTTCTGATCTCCACGTATGGTTCTCGGTGCTCGTCGTGCGTCGTCTCGAACACCAGCGGCCGAGTCGGGGTGCGCAAGGCCGAACCGATCGCAACACTCGACTCGGCCACCGTCGAATCATCGTACAACACGCTCGCATCCGGCTCGATGTACCGAGCCGAGGTTTCGACCCACAGCCGTTCGCCGATCACAGCAAAATAGGAAGCAGGAAGCAAACGCTGCAAAGCTTCACTCAGGAAAACGTGAAAGCGGCCATGCAGATCCGGAAAGAAATCCGGATGTTCCAGGAACGGGTCCATGCCTGGAAATGGCGAGGGCATCGGGGCATCTCCCGGGGTTAAGGGATCACCAGCCGGCGCGGAAGTGATCATCTGAAAACGGCACAAGCACCACTGCCGGTCCCGAACATTCACAACATCCTACCAGCCCCGAGACAATCGGAACACCTGACCAGGCAGAGAAGGGGCCGAGGGGGAGCGGAAAGAGCGGTTTTGCGGTACGAAGGAAAACGGGGACACTCAATATTAAAACCG
>REEF01000700.1 GCA_007695205.1 Planctomycetaceae bacterium | reverse complement strand
ACTGGCAGCGGCAGGACCAGACGGACCATCAGCGGCCTGAGACGTTTCGCGCAGCGATCGACAAGCATTTGGAGAAGACACGAGGTCTGATCGAGTTCCTGCAATCAGTCCACGGTCCCCATCTGTTGACCGGCCACGCGGATCGGTTACAGCAGTTGGCCGCCTGGGCCGAGGACGAGGAAATCGACCTGGGAGAATGGTACTTGCAGGTGCGGCGTTTGAAACGCGAGGTCGTGCTGGCCAATCCGCTGCTGGACTTGGGACCGTTGTTGTTTTGCAAGCGGGTCCCCACGTCCTACAGTCATCTGGTCATGCAGCATTACGGTTGGCGGGCGCGGCCGGGCGGTGGGCTGTTCGTGTTGGAAGAACCGGGCCGTTCACTTCGCAGCCGCGACATCCTGCACGGGCGGCTCGAACAGGGCAACGTGTTGGAACCACGCCTGTCCTACGACGGCCAACGGATCGTGTTCTCGTACGTCGATTGCCCTTCCGGCCCACTCCATTACCAGGACGTTGCGAACGACCAGGATTCGTCGCGTCACTATTACCATATCTGGGAAGTGCATGTAGACGGCACCGGATTGCGGCGATTGACCGATGGTCCGTACGACGACCTGATGCCCTGTTACTTGCCCGACGGCGGGATCGCCATGATGTCCACACGCCGCAAAGGCTATGCTCGCTGTTTCGGCGGCCAATTCAGCGATCGCTGGGATGTGTACACGTTGCATCGTATGAATGCGGACGGGTCGGAGATCCGTACCTTGTCGTATCACGATACCAACGAGTGGTACCCGGCTGTTTCGAATACGGGTCACATCCTGTACGCTCGTTGGGACTATATCGACCGCGACGCCGTGACCCACCAGAACCTGTGGGCCTCGCGACCCGACGGCACGAACCCGGTTGCCATCTGGGGGAACGCGACGCCCAATCCGCATTGCACCTTCCAGGCTCAACCGATCCCGAACAGCCAGAAGATCCTCTTCACCGCCTCGGCTCATCATTCGATCACCGCCGGTTCGATCGCGTTGCTGGACCCGACCGTGGCGGCCGACGGGCTGGAAGCCATCGAACGGATCACGCCGGAGATCCCGTTCCCCGAGTCGGAGAGTCGTGACATCGACCAGTACTACGCGGCGCCTTGGCCGCTTTCGGAGAACTTCTATCTGGTGGCGTACAGCCCCTATCCACTGGAATGGGAGCCTCGCGCCAATCGACGCGAGGCGCTGGGATTGTACGTCCTGGATCGTTGGAACAACCGCGAGCTGATCTATCGGGACCCGCAGATCGGCAGCACGAACCCCATCCCGTTGCGTGCTCGCCCGCGTCCACCCGTGTTACCCAGCGAGTTGCCGGACGATGCTCTGCCGGTGGGCGAGATGGTGTTGACCGACGTGACGCAAGGTCTGGATGGCGTCGCTTCGGATTTCATCAAGCAGTTGCGAGTCGTGCAGATCTTCCCCAAAACAACGCCGCTGGCCGACAATCCGCCCGTCGGCGCCGCGCGTGAGGAAAACGGTCGAGCCGTGTTGGGGACGGTGCCGGTCCAGGCGGACGGATCGGCTCGTTTTCTGGTACCCGCTCATACGCCCCTGTTGCTGCAAGCGTTGGACGAAGAAGGCAACGCCTACCAGACGATGCGATCACTCACCTACCTGCAGGCGGGCGAACGGGTTGCGTGTGTCGGATGTCACGAGCCCAAGACCAGCACCCCGCCGCCCAGGGAATCGCTGCCGCTGGCCATGCAACGTCCCGCCTCGCACCTGGACCCCGGCGATTGGGGTGGGCGGCCGTTCAGCTATGTCGAGGTCGTTCAACCGGTGCTGGACCAACACTGCGTGCAGTGTCACGGTGGGGAAGAACCCGCAGGCGACATCGACCTGACCGGCCAACCGCTGGGGCACTTCAGCCGATCGTACCACGCGCTGATGCAGGATCTGAACGCTTTCTGGGGCAGCGGGACGAATCCCGACAATGCGAGGAAATATCTGGTGCCACGATTCGGTGCAAGGAATCAGATCCAGGTCACGCCGCCCGGCGGACTGTACGGGGCTCGCGGCAGCCGGCTGATGCAGATGCTGCGCAGCGGACACGAGGACGTCCAGTTAAGCGATGACGATCTGCGCCGTTTGGCGATGTGGATCGACATGAATAGCATCTTTTACGGGGTCCACGAAGCGGAATGCCAACAACGAATGCGCGAAGGCCAGTGGGTGGGCATGCCGGAAATCCAGTAGAATAGACGCCGCGGCTAAGGAAATAACGAAGGAGATAGAACGATGAAGTCGAGTATCCGCTGGATCGTGGCAGTCAATCTGGTTCTGGGCATGGTCTCTGCACAAACAGGGCTCGGGCAAACCGAGCCCCGGTTGGTTGCTGAAGAATTCCTCGAGAAACTGAGCCAGGTCGCCGAGCGGTCTTTGCGTCCGCCTGAAGCGTTGGATTTCCCGCCGCATCAAGCGCGTTTTGTCCGCATCGCGATCCTGGAAACCAGTGGCAGTTCGCAGCCGGGGATCGACGAGTTGGAAATCTACGGTCCGGACAGCTCGGAGAATCTGGCCTTGGCCCAACGTGGTTCGGTGGCCAGCGCATCGTCGGTGCTGCCCGGGTATCCCATCCACCAGATTCAGCACCTGAACGACGGCCGGTACGGAAACGATTACAGTTGGATCGCCGCCGCTCGCGAGGATCAGTGGGTCCAGATCGAATTGCCGGAAGCCGCCGAGGTCGCTCGGGTCATCATCACGCGAGACCGAACCGGGCGATACACTGATCGCATCCCCGAGGCGTTCGAGGTACTGGTCTCGCAAGACGGCCGCCAGTGGCAATCGGTCGCCCGCCGCGATCGGACCGGGGCCCATCGAGCACGTCGGTTGCCCTACCTGCCGGTCGATCGGTTGCCGGAGCCTAGTTGGGACGGTTTCCTGCACTACACGTTCCTGCGCGAGCGAGCGACGTGGAGCAGCATTCCGGCGGACGATCATCTCTCGCCTCTGGTCACCGACCGCTCGGCGGTACCGGGCGGCGAACCCTACTGGGGACGGCTGGCACGGCTTGTACCGCTGGAAAGGGTGATGGTTCTGTTCGAAGAGCTGACGGATCGACTGGTGGCGAAGGGGTTGGATGTCG
>REEF01000096.1 GCA_007695205.1 Planctomycetaceae bacterium | reverse complement strand
CCCTCCATGCATCGACGAGTTCGTCATTCTGGCCAAAGAAGACCCCGACAGCCTGCTGCCCCCGGAAGATTATGTTCAGGAGGGCTAAACGAACGAGCCGGCGAAGACATGGGTAGGCTTCAGCGAGCGGGCAATTCGATCCCCATCTCGTGCATCAGCATTTTCATGTCCTCCCAAGTGTCGCGTTTCCTGTCCGGGGCCCGCAGCAGGTAGGCAGGATGGTAGGTCACCATGACGCGAATGCCCTGATAATCGTGCCATTGGCCGCGAAGACGCCCCAGCGACTGGGTGGTTCGCAACAGCGTTTGCGAGGCCACGGCCCCCAAACAACAGATGAACTCGGGCTGGATGATCGCCAACTGACGCTCGAAAAAGTTCCGGCAGTTCGCCGTCTCTTCGGGCAACGGAGTCCGATTGTTCGGCGGGCGGCACTTCAAAACGTTCAAGATGTAAACGTCTTCCCGCTTCAAGGTGCAGGCCTGAATGATCTTGTCCAGCAAGCGACCGGCGGCACCGACGAACGGTTCTCCTTGACGATCTTCGTCGGCGCCCGGGGCCTCGCCCAAGAAACACAGTCGGGCGCTTGGATTCCCCGTGCCAAAGACGGTTTGAGTCCGAGTCTGGGCCAGTTCGTGGCACAGCGTGCAATGCATGACCTCGCGACGCACTCGATCCAACGCTGCCAATGGGTCTGGTTCGACCGACGGCGGCGAAGTCTGGACCGGCTCAGTCATCGCACCCTGGCTGACAGGGGCAGCGATATTGTCTGAGTGGGCCAGCGCGATGGGTTGGTCGATGGACGTAGCGATTGGCACCGTTTGAGTCGACGTCGCTTCCGACACCGCCGACGCGGCATGAGCCGGCTGCCCGGCCGCACGTGTTGCCAATGATGGTGCCATGTCGGGCAGGCGGGGCAACTGTCGAATCCCCGATCGTTGAAGACTCTCCAGATACTGACGTATCGCGTTGTGGATACGATCCGACGAATTCTGCTGTAATTCGGACATGGACGGTTGGCTCGTGTAGTGCAAAAAGGACTTCCAGCGATTAGTATAGCGGAAATGCGGAACCGGTTTTCGTCGCATCCGGTCGATTTCACCCGTGTGGTACCTTTTTCCGGCCCTCCAACCGCTCGCAAACTGAACTTGATAAACGATTTAGGTTGACAGAACGCCCAATACACGAAATGATAAAAGCAGGGGTTCTAGTCCGCCGATGACGGAGTTTCACATGTTAGGCAATCGCGTTTCCTACTTTGGCAAGGTATTCACCTTCACCGTTTTGGTGTGTTTTGTGGTCTCGGGATGGTATCATTGCGAGGCTCAGGAGGCGGGGGCGTATCGCGAGATCCCCGTTCCAGACGAGCTGCTCGATCAGTCGCCTGAAGGCATGAGGGCGCGTTCGGCCAAGGAGCGTCGCATTCTGGACATCCTGCGCAACGATAGCTGGCCGTTGGACGCCCAGCAACGCAACGAGCTGGATCGTTGGCTGAAGGTGGATTTCTTTGCGGTGATGACCCGGCAGGATCATTTGGACCAATGGGTACCTCGGCGTCAGGATTTCGAGAATCGTTTGATGAAGCAGGTCCGGACGCCGCAGATGCGGGAATTTGTGATCGGCATCACGCGTCAGGTGAACGAAGCCATTGTGCGGGGCAATTTCCATCCTGCGGCCCGATATAATGCGATGCTGTGGCTGGGCGATTTGAATACATCGGACCCGGTGATGTTTGGAACCCCCCGACCCGCGGTTCCGATGATCGAGATGCTGCGATTCATGTTGGACGAATTGACGAATCCTCAACAGATCGATCCGGTGCGGGTCGCAGCGCTGGTGGGCGTTGGCCGCCATGTACGTCTGGACCGCCATCTGCCTGCAGGCAGCCGACGCCTGGTAGGCAACGCTGCCGAGGCCATGATCGTCAACGCGATGCTCGGCCTGGCCGAAGCCAAGGAGCCGCCCGAGGGACGTTCCCCCGAAGCTCACGCCTGGATGCAACGGCGAGCCATCGAGATCCTAGGCATGCTGGGCAGCACCGGGCAAGGGAATCGAGTGGTGACGGTGTTGGAGCAGACGGCGGGCGATGATTCGCTGCCGATCGCCGTGCGCTGCTCGGCGGCCGACGCGCTAGGACAGTTGAACTATCCGGCAAATATCCAGATCAACGCCGTAGAGATCGCGAAGCGATTGGGCTCCATCGCCGTTCTGGCATGCCGCGAGGAGATCAAGCGTGTCGAGAACCAGATCGCTCGCGACGAAGCGCGGAAGAAACGACCGGTCGGCGGCGGCGGGATGCCCTACGGCGACGATATGTACGGTGGAGACATGATGGGCGGCATGCCCTTTGGCGGCGACATGTACGGCGACGATATGTACGGGAGCGGTTACGATGATATGTATGGCAGTGGCATGGGCAGGCCTGGCGCTGCAGCCAAGCCGCGCAGGAAACCTCGAGGCCCCTTAGGGTACCGTATCGACTTGACTCGCCGACAGGTCAAGAACCAGTTGCTGCAAGTCAAACGTGGGTTGACCGGTCACGAGAATTACGCGACCGAGGGACTGGCGGCTTTGACCGCTGCTGGTAACGGCCAGGAAGACGTAAATCTGCTGGTCACAAGCCTGGAAGCGATCATCAAAGTGGTCGAGTCTCCCGACCACGTCACCATGGACGAACTGCTGACCGAGTTGCGGGCGTCGGTGCAAAAGATGGAAGACGATTGCGGTATCTTGGTCAGCTTGCCCGGAGATGATCTGGATCTGCCCGAAGATCCGGACGCTTTCCTCGATCCGCCCCCGGATGACATGCTGGACCTTCCGCTCGATCCACCCGATGCCGAAGACTCGCTTGACGTGCCGGCAGATCCTCTCGATCCAGGGTTACCCACCGAGGATCCGGCGGATGAGGACCCGCCGATCGACCCGGACGAACCCGAGCAGTTCGAGGAACCGAGTGATCCCGCCGATCCCGACGCGTCAGATCCGACGATGGAGTTAGGGGACCCGAACCCCCCCCTCCCAGTTCCCGAAGAACCCACCGAACCCTAAGAATCGGCAACAAAACTGTTCGGCGGGGTCTCTGACCCCGCCGAAACCTCTCCCATCCCAGCCCTGTTCAAAAAAGGACAGGCATTTTT
>REEF01000097.1 GCA_007695205.1 Planctomycetaceae bacterium | reverse complement strand
TCGACGCCGATCGACGCCGCATCAGCCACGGCGACGTCCCCAACGCCAAAGGCACGACCGAACTCAGCAAGGCTCTGGAAGACAAGAACCTGGACGCCATCTCGGTGGCCAGCCCCAACCACTGGCATTCGCACTCGGTGATCCTGGCGGCTCAAGCCGGCAAGCACTGCTACGTCGAAAAGCCGGCCAGCCACGACATATATGAAGGGCGAGTCGCTTTGGCCGCCACCAAGAAATACGGCGTCATCGTCCAACATGGGACTCAGCAGCGTTCCAGCCAAGGTCGCGCGGACATGATCAAGGCCATCCACTCCGGCAAGTACGGAAAGCTGGCCGTGTCGCACGGGTTCTGCTGCAAGCCGCGGAACGGGATCGGGCACAAGCCGGTCGAATCGCCTCCCGATTGGCTCGATTGGAAGCAATGGTGCGGACCGGCGGTGATCGACCAGTATCACGGCAATTTTGTGCACTACAACTGGCACTGGTTCTGGGCCACCGGCAACGGCGATCTGAACAACCAGGGCACACATGAGCTGGACGTGGCCTACTGGGCGCTGGAACCCGGTCTGACCGCGCCGATCCGCGCCATGGCGATCGGTGGCCGGTTTGTTTGGGACGACCAAGGCGAAACGCCCAATACCATGTTCGCGATCGCCGAGTACCCCAATGGGCAAAAGGTGTTCTTCAACGTCCGGAACGTCAACTACGACGGCTATCCACGCGAAGTCAAAAACGACTTCTACTTCGAAGACGGCGGTAAAATTCTGGGCAATACGTATATTTCGCCCAGCGGCGAACGGCAACCGGTCCAGGGCGAACGAGCCGAGATCACGCCCGGTGGAACGTTTGGCAGCTTCGTCGCGGCTTGCCGAGCGAACGATCCGTCCATGATCAATGGCGACATGGAAGTGGCTCACTACTCCTGCTTGCTGGGCCACGTGATGAACAACTCGTACCGTATCGGCAAGAAGGTGCCGTTCAATGCCAAGGCCGGCCGGTTCGGAGACGATGCCCTGGCTTACGAAGAGTTCATGAAGGTCCACGAGATCATGCGCGATGGCGTAGGGGTCCCCGAGGATCGCGCCGAGTACATCGTCGGGCCGTGGTTGACCTTCGATCCGGCAACCGAGCAGTTTATCGGCGAACAGGCCGATCAGGCAAACCAACTGCTCCGCGATCCGCGCACGCCGGAATTCGACATCCCGACGCCAGAGAACGTCTGATCCCCCCCGTCCAAAGTAGTAGGCACACTCCGTGTGCCGTAAACCGCGGACGGCACACGGAGTGTGCCTGCTACCATTTGTGAAACTGTGGACGGCACACGGGAGTGTGCCTGCTACCATTTGTTCAACGTCGGAATCTTCAGGCAGCGGCCATGACTCGATCGAGCCATGGCCGCTGACCTTTTCCATCTCGCACATGCTTCTTGTGCTTGCACCCCACTCGAACTTGACACGAACCGGCTCGAGCCATTATACGTCCGTTTGGTTCCGTCTTGACGTGGAAACTGCGTCTGGGAACCTGCGTCTGTTTGGTCGATCCTTAGCTGAGCGGTTTGGAGATTTGGGACAGATGGGTAAGCAACGATGGAAGGTCCGTCTGGCGATCAGTCAGTTCCCCGGTGGGTTTGGCCTCCACAACAGAGCAGGGCGATCGACGCTGGCGTGCGGATTGATCGCCGTCGCGCTGTTGCTGGGCGGATGTGCAGCCTGGGGACGCCCGGTGGCCAGCGAACCGCCTGTCGCCGAAGACAAGGCGGGCTTTTCCGGGTTACGGCCCGCGGGAAAGCAGGGCCAGGCGCTGGGACTGGACGAACGGTCTCGCGAAATCGAACGCAGCTTGGGAGTACACTGACAATACCACCCACCGCCACGACGGCGCGAACCTTAAGGATGTTCGCCGTCGAATGTGTGGCAGGGCATGCAGTTCATCATGCCCAATGAATCGCGCTGGCTGTCTTTGCCATGGCACTCGATGCACGAGTGGACCTCAGGGCTGATGTCGACAAAGTCCGGACGCCCATTCGCCTTGTTGTTCAACACTTCGACCGCCTTCATCGCTCCTTGAGCGGAAAGACGGCGGCAACGTTCGCGACGCTCGACGCTAAACGCATCGCAGCCTGCGGCCTTACACCAGGCACTGCTAGAGACGTGACATAAGACCGATTCCGAAGCGCTCGAGGCGATTTCGATGTCCAGAGCTGGATTGTCTGGTTGAAAAACCGGCAGGGCCTCGTTCTCGTACCATAAACACACATCCGCAGTCAGCTCCTCGCGTATCTTCCGCTCGTCGTCACCACGGTGGAACAAGCCGATCAGGGCGCTGCAACCGTTCACCACGCCGCAGACCGAGCCCCAACCGCCGATGCCTACCGCGCCATATCGCATCATCTCGGTCGGGAACGAGCGAAACGGTTCGCCTACTTTGTTCGCCAACTGCATGATGACACTGCCGAACACAGAATACATGCAACTGCCCTGCGGGTAGATGTCGTAAGCAAGCTGGCCCACCTCTTCCGGGTCCAGCTCGCGATAGGTCCAGTCGCGAGACGCGGTCGCCAACTGCTCGACGGCCGCCTGGGCGGGCGGTGCCGGCGCGGGGGCTTCCGTCTTGCCTCCCGTCTCGACCGCCTGTCGACTCGATGCGTCCTGCTCGCCGGACAACTGGCGGCCACAACCGGTCAGCACGGCCGAACCTCCCATGATTCCCAACGAAGCGAGCACGTGACGACGACTGAACTTGTGCATGACAACCCTCCTGACTAATGGAGAAAAACACCGATGAAGTTAGGCACAGGTCAGCTTTTCGGCAAAAAACAACCCACAGCCGCAACCCGTCCTTGCATTTTTAGCCAACATTGCAATGAATGTCAACAGATTTATGCGATTTCCAGATATATTTTTTTCTAACATCGGCTGGCTGAAACGGCAAGCTGCAATCAAGTGCCGGTGTTCAACGGCCGACGGAGACGTAATAGCAAAGCTGGCACACCACCCGAAAAAAGGGGAAAAAGAAAGTCGCTAGTGCCAGATTGTTCACGAGACCAGCGATTTGCCTTGTTAGTTGTTTGGCAGTGGAGCGTTATATCCCCCCTCGCTAAGGTAGCTCGCAGGAAATCATCTACCGCGTTCGGCG
>REEF01000411.1 GCA_007695205.1 Planctomycetaceae bacterium | reverse complement strand
CCACTAGCATCGCCGAAGCGATCGCAAAACTCAATAGTAACCTGGACATGATCCTCTCTCCCTTCTGCTAGAAAACGTCTTGGCTGATCCGATTGCTTGTCCCACGCAAGCTTGTCGCAAGCGGATGGGTTGCAATCGGCGTGCCAAAGAGGCTTCGCACGGCAGGGACGGTCTTCGCGGCCTTTTGCTATGCACCGATTGGCCGATCCAGGGTCGATGTCTGCGAAAACTTTGCACACAGCTTTCGAGTTATTGTTGGATCACGACCGGCAGGTTGATCGAAATGTTCGGGTGATCGGTCCTGATTTCCAGCGTCGACCGAGCTCGTTCGACGGCTCGGTTGGTATTGGTCGATGGCTTGTCGGCCAGCGTGATCGGCAGTTCGACCGAGATTTCCGGGACGCGTGGATCGCCCGTTTCGACCTTGAGCGTGGCTTTCGAGGTGCGAGTGGTTGGTCGAGTGGTCTCGTCCAGCACCTCTTCCGGCGCTCGTACCCGTAGCAGCTTGACGCTGTCGGTCGAGTCGCTGGAGATATGACTGGCGTGCAGCGGCTCTTTGAATCGAACCGCGATGTCGGGATAAATGACCAACATGTTCACATGGTCGATGAATTGGCTGAGTGCGGCGGTGCGTGAGGCGATGGAGAATACCTCCATCGCCGCGTACAGCGGTTCGCTGCTGCGTCCGGATTCGGGGCGCGGGATGTTTCGGAAGACCTTGCGTCTCGCGCTGGATCCCGCCCGCTCGGCTTTGTGAGCCTCTTCGAACTTGCCGTCCGAGGTCTTGCGGTACAACCGGTGATCGATCCGGCCCTGTACCGCCCGGTTGATGCCGCTGGCTCGATCCAATTCCAGGATCACCGTCGTGTTTTTCGAGCCACCCTGCCGCTCGTTCCATTCGGGTATGGGAACTTGCTTGAAGGTGCGGTGGTTGGGGATGATGCCAAATGGCTTGATGGGCGCGATGCGTTCCGTCGACCTCCAGTTCAACGTCACCGATTTGACCTGTCGCGAAGAATTCATCAGGGAAACGAGTTTTTCGTTGGGACCGGCGCTGGTGCCCGCCATTTTCGTGCCCAGCGTCAGTTCGTCGACGGACGGAACGAATCGTAAGGCTTCGATCAGCAGATCATAGCCGGACTGGCCCACCCAACTGCCCGAGTAGGTGCTGACGGTCACCTCCCAGATCCCTTCCTTGTCGCGCGTCGGGACGACCGTTTGCGAGGTTCGTTGCTCGCTGGGCAACTGAGGCGATTTGCGGATGCTGCTCGATCGCATCAGGAATCCGTCCGGGTCATAGATCTGCACCAAGATCAGCCCGTTCTGGTCCCGACCAAAACCCAGCTCGACGCTCAGCATCGAATCACGCTGGGTGATCGCCACCGGATAACGATGGAACGCACGAGCTGCGATCGGCTGGTCGCGATTGGTGTACGTGGCGACTCGTCGCGACGAATTCACGTCGATGCCCGGCAGATTCACTTCGGTCTCCAGGTCCGACAGTTCGATCGGTCGATGGACGACATCCAACAGGGTCAGCAGACGCTGATCGTTTTGATAGACATTGTATTGGGCGATGTAGGTCTTGCCGGTTTCCATCTGCTCCAAACGCCGCACGCTCAAAAACGAGCCTCGATTACTCGGATTGGACAGCACCAGCACCAGGCTGCGGCCCTGCTGGCCTTCCTTGCCCGGAACGGCCACGGAGAAGGGCAGCTCGACATCCTCGTCCAACTGCTCGACGGTCCCATCGATGTGCTGGATCTGGACGCGTTCCAGTCGCACCAACGTCGCGGCGTTTCTCAACCGCAGACGCGTCGATTCCAGCAGTTCGCCGTCCTCGTCCAGTGTCAACACGACCTGCTTGACCCGTGGGATGTTATTGGAACGGTCATACAGCCGTCGCGATTCGGAATTGTCGTTGATTTTGAATTCGGTAAACCGCAACCGGTGCTCGTTCACTTGGGCTGCCAGTTCCACCAGCCGATCGTAGGCAGCATCGATGTTCAACAGGCCGTGTCCCTGCTGAGCGATCGTGAAATCAGGCATCGGCTCGGCCGTATCCTCCAAGGCCGTGCGGAGGGCCAGCGGCAGCGAGGTTAGCGATCCGAGTCCCGTGGCCGATTTATCGCGCACCGATTGGATCTTCTCCTCGCGCCATTTTTCCAACGCGGCGTAATGCTCGTCGGAACGCACGTACGACAGCAATGCGGCGACAGCACCGGCGGTAATCGGCGCCGACATGCTGGTGCCGTTCATCATGGCCGAACCATCCTGGATCATCGACGTGGCGGACAACGCCGAGCCGGGAGCCACCAGATTCGGCCGCAACTGGCCCGTGTAGGAAGGACCGACCGAGGAGAAATGCAATAAGCCGTGCTCGGGAACGTCCACGCCGTCCTGCAGGCGATAGTGCCGCATCAAGGTCTGCTTCGAAACGTGCGCGCCGACCAGGATCGCGGGGCTGAGCGAGCCCAGATGATTGATCGTCCGGTACCCGGAACCTCCGTTGGCCGCCGAGATGCAGAACACCGTGCCGAATTTGGCGCTCAAGTCTTGGATCAACAGATTGATGGCGGTCTTCTCGTACCCTTCCTGGCTGCCCAACGAGATATTCACCACGTCCGGCACGTATCCCTGGGGATTAAAGAATGCGTCCAGCAGTCCGCGTAGGATGGCCGCGTTGGGACAGGATAAGCCGCTGCAGGTCTTGATCGCCATGATCTCGGCCTGCGGCGCTGCGCCGCGGATCTCGTCGTCATCGCCGGCGATAATGCCCGCCACATGCGTCCCATGCGACCGGAAATCGACACCCAGCGTGGCGTGTTTTACTTCCCCTTTGCTGTCGGCTTCGAACAGCAGCGGATACGCGATCGTCTTGGTACGCGATGGGAAGACGACCATGTCGGCATCGGCGATCTCCTGACCCTCGCGTTGTTTCTTCCTGGCCGTGTTAAAGTCCAAGATGGCCCGTTCCGCCTCTTGATCTTTGATCTGCCCATCGCCATCGGTATCGAAAAAAGCGATCCATCGCGGGGTGGGCTTGGCGTCGTTGGCCGGCTTGGATTTCGCCGGTGGATCTTCGGGCGACTCCTGCTCCGCCGGGTCGTCAGCGGGCGGATCATCGTCTTGGTCGTCTTGATCGGACCCGTCGTCGGCGGGATTCTCCGAGTCGGATTCGGGCGTTTCCGAATCGTTTTCGTTCGAATTGTCTTCGGCTGGCGATTCCTCCGATTCTTCGGTCGCTTCTTCCTCTTCGGTCGCTTCCGGCTCTTCGTCAGCAGCGTCCGTCGGCTTGGCCTTGGGCTTGGCGGATTGCTCTTGCGAGTCGCGACCGATCATCACCAGGAAGCGGTCCTTGACCGAATCGTTGCGGTTGAAGTCCAAGCCTTGCCGCTCGGCCGTCTTGGCCGCGTCGCTGACCTGAACACCCATCGCCGTTTCGTCAAAGACCCCGACGAAGATCTCCTTGTTTTCAGCGATCCGTTTCGGAACCGTCAAATCCTTATCTTCGAAACGCACCTTGCCTTCGATCACTCGCAATTTCTGCAGAGAAATCCGACCTTCGCGAGTCGCATCGGACCAGAACACGACCCGGTTCTGGAACGCGGGGTGACTGGCGTCGACCCCCGTGTCGATCACGGCAACCAACGTCCCCTTGCCCAGCGCCTGGCCGTCGGCGCGTTCGCGGAGTTCGGGTAGTTTGATGTCTTCGATCGGGACGAACAACGAATCGAAACTCAATTCACCCTCTTCCGGCAGTTCCCGTTCGTCGCAGCCGCAATCGTCCGTAAAGGACGAGACACCGGACGTCAGCTCCAGGGATTCGAGGAACTTGCGATCGACGAACTTCTCGCCAGGCAACGTCACCACCAAAAAAGGGATATCGTGCCCGATGCCCAGGTTAGGATCATAGTCGACCTGGCCACCCGCTTTTTTCACCAATTCGGCCGCTTTGCGAGCATCTTTGACCTCGATCAACATCGTTTGGTCGGGCAGACCAGTCAGAGCCTGCTTGCCATCGGATGTCGAGCGAGTCTGGGCGTTGGCGTGCGTGCAGATAAGCAGCAAAACGAGGAGGGGTACGAATATAATCCGCGGAAGATCGGGCATTCAAGCTACCTTCATAATGGGTCGATGGTTCTCGATAAATAGACGGCAATGCATTCCAGCACCACGCAGGCTGCGAAACCAGCGTTAATATAATCTATGTTATCCAGAGTTCGGAATAGGCAAAGTCTTCCAGCCGCTTTCCGGCGGTCGAGCGGGAACAGTCCGGTGGTAGGGGTAGGGCGGAATCTACCGTGGCTGGAAAACCTAACGATCTCGCCGACAAGTGGCGCCCTGAAGCATTTTCGTAGCCGAATTCTGGCGAATTGAGCTACATTCCGAATTCTGGCGAATTCAGCTACATTCCGAATTCTGGCGAATTCAGCTACATTCCGAATTCTGGCGAATTGAGCTACATTCCGAATTCTGGCGAATTCAGCTACTTTCCGAATTCTGGCGAATTCGGCTACATTCCGAATTCTGGCGAATTCGGCTACGTTCCGAATTCTGGCGAATTCGCGATTCACCGGCCATCGAGTTGCGTGATTTCCTCTTTCAACGTTTTCGCGATTTCACGCAAACGTTCGATTGATGCCTCGACCTGCTTGGCATCTTCGCCCTCGCCTTTGCTCAATTCCAACTGCTGGATGCTTCTTTCCAGCGATGTCAGCGACGATCGCAGCATGCGGTGGACCAACTGACGTGGAAGGTTCAGACCCTGTTGCGGCCCGCCCAACTGCAATGGAATCGGTGGCACGCCAACAGGCATCCCTTGGATCTGAATGCCACCGGCGTTCTGCATCCGTTGGTACACGGCGTGGGCATCCGGGTGCCGTTCAGCCAGCTCTTCGCTGTCCTTTACCTGGAATTTTTCAACTCGATCTTCGCCATCCTTCTCTTCCGTGATCTCGACCTGGATGCCCTTGTTGGGGTCTTCGACGATTTTGATTTTTCGCTGCCCGTCATCCGTTTCGATCTGCTTGACCCCATTCTGGATCTTCACTCGCTGAACGGCACGTCCACCGACGCCACCGGCGACGGCATTCATTTGGATTTGGATCTGCGCCGGAGCCACATTGGGCACTGGTACCGGTCGTGGCTCCTGCTTTGGTTCGAGGATCTCCCTGGCTCGTCGAGCGGACGCTTCGTGATCGCTGGACGCGATGTCTTTTAACGCCCGCTGGGCAGCCTCGCGCGCCGTCGGTTGGCCTTCCTGAACCAGTTGGTCCAGGATATCCAGCGCGCGGTTCCGCTGTTCGCGGCTGCCGTTGACCGCTACGTCAGCCAAGGCAGGACAAGCGGCCGGTCCAAGCTGCTGCAACTGACGACTGGCGGCGTTGCGCTCAGAGAACTGGTCGGCGTCCAATCGACGGATCAATTCAGCGATTTTTTCGGTACTCGCAAGCTCGGTTTGCCCCGCCTGCCCGAGCTGCTCGGCGCCATGGGCTCCGCCGAGAAGCACGATCTGGATACTGGTCAGCCAGAAAGCGAACGATAAACGGCTGGTGTAACACATCAACATGGAATGATCCCTTCGTAAATAAGAGGGGCCCTAAACTGTGTAACCTGGGTTATATTGGGAACGGTTCATAGGTCGACAGATTTCCAGAATTCTCAAATCGAAGTACTCTTCCCAGTCTCGCGAGAGTGTATCCGCAGCGGGATTTTTTTTGAAGACGGAACGTAACTACTTAGAAAAAAAGGACTTACAGAAATCAGATCAATCTTGACGTGGAAATCTGGGCAAGTATAATTCCTACAGCTGGCAAATTCGGTAAACTCGGTGGAACCGGACGAGCCTGCCATTTGGATCGTTGTAGGAAGGTGTGCTATTTGAGGGCATCGCGAAGTTTTGTTCATCGGGGTAGCTAAGGACTAGCGCAGTTGGCTAGGAAGGATTGTTGAAGCCATGACTACGAAAACGGTTTTCACGACGGGTGAAGCGGCGAAGATCTGTAAGGTGAGCCAACAGACGATTATTCGCTGTTTCGACAACGGTACATTGAAGGGATTCCGCGTCCCTGGCAGCCGTTTCCGCCGCATCCCTCGGGAGCAGTTATACGCTTTCATGAAAGACAATGGTATCCCAACCGATGCCTTGGAAAGCGGGAAACGCAAAGTCCTGATCGTCGACGATGACGAGGAACTGGTCGAATTGCTGAGTGATGTCTTTGCCAAGGACGGTCGTTTCGACATCCGTACGGCCAACAACGGGTTCGACGCGGGGATGTTGGTTCGGGAATTCCGCCCGGACCTGGTGGTCTTGGACGTCATGCTTCCGGATATCAATGGCAAAGAGGTCTGCCAGCGAGTTCGCAGTGACGAACGCCTGGAATCGGTGAAGATCATCTGCATTTCGGGGATGGTCGAGCAGGACAAGATCGCCGAACTGCGCGAGGCGGGTGCCAACGACTTCATGCACAAGCCGTTCAACGTCGATCGTCTGCTGGACCGCGCTTGCGATTTGTTGGAAATCGAGCGAGGGGTGATGAGCTGACCCGAAATCGATGAGACGATTGCTTGGACTGGGCCGCTGCTTCAATGGCTGTCATTTACCGCTGACCGAAGCGGGTGCTGCTCAGCTTGTCGACGCGTTGCTGCAGGGCAGTCCCGGTGATCGAACGGCGGGACTGACAGCGCTGTTGACAACCGAGCCCCCCTTCGCCTTATGGGGCGTATGTCGGGCGGGATTGTGGTGCGATCAACCGCCCGATGGAATTGGGGAACTCGCTATTTGGGTGGGCTCACACGGCCTGACTGCACCGTTCTGGGACGACCATCTTTCGCAATCAGCGTTGGTGACCGACCGTGGCTTGCTGCAGCAGTGGGCCGCATGGGCGGAAGAAGCCTGCACCTTGGCTCGATACGCCACGCGTTTGGCGGGCGAGCCCGAAACGGGGCTCACCTTTCTTTGCGGGCTGTTGCAACACGCACCGGCTTGGTTGACCAGTTGCGGTGCCCCTGCGGGAATCATGTCGAGCGAGGTTCTCCCCGGCTGGTTGACCGATTGGCTGCAGCAATTGCAGGGAACCCAGACGCCTGGTTCGCCCCCGTCCTGGGTCGCACAAGCTCGACAGCAACTCGGCTCGGCCCCATCTGCCAACACCGATGGCGGTCGCGTCGATCCAGCCCTGAAGGATCTCGCGACAGACTCCAGGACCATTCGTCAACGATGGCTGGATTCCACCGATGTGACAGGAAGATGGTTGCCTCGTCTGATCCATCGACTGGACCGTCTCCGGAGCTTGGAATCCGAGTTTTCGACTCTATTGGAACGTGAAAAGTTGGCGGCGTTGAAGGAACTGGCGTACGGTGCCAGTCACGAGATCAATAATCCGTTGGCCAACATCTCGACGCGAGCTCAGACGCTGATGCGGGACGAGCCCGACCCGGAGCGACGGAGGAAGTTGGCCGTTATCAACGCCCAGGCCTTTCGGGCTCATGAGATGATCTCCGACATGATGCTGTTCGCCCGTCCGCCCATGCTCGAGCGAAGTCTCTGCGATCTGACGGCGATGGCGGATCGAGTGATCGCCGAACTGCTGCCGGACGCTCGAGCCCAAGGGACGTCGCTGATGCGTGTGACGTCAGACGATCCGGTGGTCGTTTCCGCCGATGGCAACCATCTATCGGTGGCCTTGAAGGCTTTATGTACGAATTCTCTCGAGGCCGTCGGGCGGGACGGGCGCATCGAGGTTTCTGTTCGGCCGGTGACGTCCGATCCCCAGCCAGCCGCCGCAGAAGACAGCGTCGAGATCCTGATCAGCGATAGCGGACCGGGGATTTTGCCACACGTTCGCCGTCACCTGTTCGATCCCTACTTTTCCGGCCGCGAGGCCGGTCGCGGTTTGGGGCTTGGGTTGTCCAAGTGCTGGGCGATTGTCGACCAGCATGGCGGTCGCATCCGCGTCGACAGCCAGCCGGGCTGCGGAACCATTTTTACGATCACCTTGCCGGTCGAGGCATGCACGAACACCCCTACGGCTTATTGAGTTTATTGCCGCCTGTGGCGGCGATCCTGCTGGCGATCACCACGCGCCGCGTCGTCTTTTCGCTGGCGTCCGGCGTGTTTTTGGGGGCGTGGATCCTGGCCGACGGCAATTTGTGGCGAGCGATCCCGTCGGTGCTGGAAGACCACTTGTGGACCAATCTGATCGATCCGGCTCATCTCCGCGTGTTTGCATTCACCGCGTTGATGGGGGCGATGGTCGGGGTGATCCACCGCAGCGGTGGCATGCTGGGGCTTGTGGGTCTGTTGAGTCCTCTGGCTCGAGGTCGGCGTAGCGGTCAATGCACCGCTTGGCTGCTGGGGATGGTCGTCTTTTTCGACGACTATGCCAATACGCTGCTGTTGGGCACGACGTTACGTCCGCTGGCCGATCGGTTGAAAATTTCGCGAGAAAAACTGGCCTATGTGGTCGATTCCACTGCTGCGCCGGTCGCTGGTTTGGCGTTGATTTCGACCTGGGTCGCGGGCGAGATCGGCTTCATTCGCGCTGGCTTCGCAGGGCTGGAATCCGAGGCGGTTCAGGTCGACGCGTTTCGTGTTTTCGTCGCGACCATCCCTTATCGATTCTACGTGTTGTGGTGTTTGATGCTGGTTCCTTTGGTCGCCTTGCTGGGTCGCGAAATCGGTCCGATGTGGCACGCGGAACAGCGAGCTGCCGCCAGTGGCCCACCGGATGTCGAATCGATCCCGAACGCGGGGCCGCGATCGTCGACGACGCAGGCGTCCGGCGGCTGGGACCAGGCCGTGTTGCCCGTGCTGGTCGTGATCGCCGTGACCGGCATGTTGCTGATCACCACCGGCCGGCAAGCCTTGCGAGACGAAGCATCCGAGGTGACGAGCGATGTGCTTGCGTCTGCGGAACCGACCTGGATGGATAGTTTTGCTGCGGGCGATTCCTACCTGGCCTTGCTCTACGGTTCGCTGGCGGGGCTGATCGCCGCCTTGCTCTGGGGCCGGTTCCGCAGCGCGATGCCCGCCGACGATCTGCGGATTGCGGGGTTGTACGGCGCCAGGCAGATGCTGCCGGCGCTGGTGATCTTGTGGTTGGCCTGGACCCTGTCGGGAATGACGGATCAGGACGAGCTGGGGACGGCGATCTACCTGGGCCAGATCCTGGAAGGCCGCATCACCGCGCCTTGGCTGCCGACCACCGTGTTTTTGCTGGCTTCGCTGGTCGCTTTCGCGACCGGTACCAGTTGGGGCACGATGGGGATCCTGATGCCGCTGGTAATCCGGATCGCTTGGCAGATGCTGGAAGCCGAAGGGGGTTCCGTCGACCCTTACGACCCGTTGCTGCTGGCCACCATCGGCAGCGTGCTGGCGGGCGCGATTTTCGGCGATCACTGTTCACCCCTGTCCGACACGACCATCCTGTCCTCGCATGCCAGCGGTTGCGATCACGTCCAGCACGTTCGCACTCAGGCACCTTACGCCTTGCTAGGCGCGGGCGCCGCGATCCTGTTCGGCACGCTGCCCGTCGGTTACGGCCTGAGTCCCTGGCTGATGCCGCCCCTGGCCTTCGCAGCCATGGCGGTGTTCCTGATGGTGTTCGGCAAACGTGTGGATTCACATGCGACGGCCGAAACGTGCCAATCGAACGACCTTGGCTGATCGGCCCTTACCGATCACCACGCGCCTCCAATTCGCCGATAACGCCACGTCCGCTCCTGCGAATTCGCGGATGAATTGGCCGCGTGTTGTGGCGGGCGAATCGGGGGGCGGCGTCCGCATGGCGCGTTCCAGATCGGTAGCCTGTACCAGACGGTCTACAACGCCGGTGCGGGCCAGCACGGAAAAGTAGCCTTCGTCGGACAATTCGTGATAGCGGATGTCAATCTTCTTCTGCACGGCCCAATCCGCTTGACGACCGGCACGTTCCAGCAGGAATCGCTTGGTGACCCAATCCAGCGTGCCCACCAACTGGTCCGGATCGTGCTCCAAAGCATCCAAGGCATCGCGCCATCGCTGCAGTACCTGTCGAGCTTCCTCGGGCGGTCGAGGATGTTCGGCCACGAAACGCGTGCACGCATCCAAGTAGACTCGCTGTACTTCGATCGCTGTCCCTCGGCGTCCGTCGACCAAAGTGATGCGCTGCTGCAATTGGGGATCGCGGCACAGACGATGTAAGCAGCGGATCGGACCGCGCATCCGGGGCGCGTCGACCAGGTAACCGGCTTCGATCGCGTCCAGGACCAGCAAGGTCGTGCCCACCCGCAAATACTCGGCCGCTTCACACATGTTGGAATCGCCCAGCCCGATCTGCAGTCGTTGTCGCGAGTCGAACATGGTGGCATAGTCGGTGGGCGCGTGCAACGATTCCAGCGACAACGATTTGAAGAAGTGCCCGAAGTTAAAAATCGGTCGATCCCAAAGGTACCCGCCAAAACCCACGACGCAATTGATCGCGGGCGCCTTGTCCGCCAGTTGAAATCGCCCCTCACGATCGACCATGCCGGCCCCGCCCAGCACGGTTCGAGTAATCAAGAACGAAAGCGACTGCCGCCGAATCTGTCGGAACGCAAACAACCGAGCCAGGATCAGCAAGGCCAATGCCAGCGGGGCACCAGCCACCCGAGCCGCCCAGATGACGATCCCTTCCAGCCAGCCGGGCAGCGGCGCGCCCGTCTCGCGGCCTTCGACCAAGTCGCGGCCAAACAAGACCAACGCGATTCGCTCGTGGTTCAACGGCAACAGACGGAGCATCAAATACGCAGTCCCTGCCAGCATCAGGTAGATCAGCATGCCGATGATCAGCACCAACAGGCTGAGCCACGTGAAGACCACCAGCGGTAGCAACATCGCCATTCCTATCCGCCAGATCAGCAGTCCGGCCGGCCCCGCGAGGGTCGCTTCGTAGTTTTCCTGAGCCCCGTAGACGTTGTCGCGGCTGTCTCGGCAATTCTTGATCAACACCAAGTCGCCCGGGACATCCGCAGCCGACGCCGCTTCGGCGACCAGCCGATCCTGAGCCCGCTGGTAGATCAAGACCTGTCCGGGGCCGCGACACTCGGGCGTGGCACCTTCGATCAAACCACCGTCGGACGCGATCCGCTCGGTCTCAAACCAAAACGCTCCACCCGTGGCGGTGAACACCCCCTCCTTGAAATGGCCAGCGCGGACAATCGGCACCCTCAAACGCAACGCCTGGACCAATTGGCGGTAGAGTAGAAACCTAGCCGGACGCGGCGCAGAAAAAGAGGCCGACTGGAAACGAATCGCATACTCCGTCTCCAGACCGACCAATCGATCGAAGATTTCCTTCAAGCCAACCCCTATTCCCCACCATGCGGGGTGACGGTCTCTTCCAAATAAACCTCGGGGTCTTGCCGGCTATCGTCCAGAATCTGCCGAATCGCTTCCCTCATCGGCACCGTCTGCGGTTGTCGCGGTGCGGGAATCGCTTTTTCTGGGACCAAAACCAGTTTGTCTGCCATGGCGATCAACTCCTGAAAACTCCTGAAATGAAATGCTTTTCAGCCCAAGTTTTTGGGTTTCCTGCTTTCATCATAACCAAGAACACGGGGTTTGCAAGTTCCCTGCCGGTCCCTGAGGAATATGCCTGGATTTCCTCGCTTACACTTCGGGTTACGAATCACCCCGGGGCTAGTTCAGCTTGATTTGGCCAGTTCCCCGCTATGGGCATGAATCTTTCGGACCGCTTGGGCGATCTGGTCCATGGCCGAGCGGTCCGCCAGCAGTAGCGTTTGGGAAAGCGCGACCGTGGTGGCACAGACCTGGCGGTTGCCGGTCAGTTCCTGGAAACTGTCGCGATAGTCCTTCAGGCGTTTTGCGCCGAACAGCCGCTGGTAACCGCGCGATGCGATGGCCTCGTCCAACATGCCGTCGAAGTATTGTTCGCCATAAACGGTGCTGCTGGGAACCCCCTCGGCTCGCAACGCCCGCATGAATCCGACTCGGGACAATCCGTTGAAATACTCGGACTCGTAACGCATCGGGAACAGATGCCAAGCGGCTCGGCTGTTCTCCGGGATTCGCGCCGGGGTGATACCGGGGATCTCGGCCAATTGTGCGATCAGATAATCGGCGTTGGCCTGCCGGACCTGGGTTTCCCGGACCAGTTTTTCGATCTGTTGCAACAGCATTGCAGCCTGGAAGTGCTGGATGCGGAAATTACTACCGCGAGTAAAGCAACCACGCCCTTGAAACGTCCCGGTGGCTCGGCCACAGTTGTGGAATGCATGGCAGCGGTCGACCAGATCGTCGCGGTTGCCAGTCACCGCGCCGCCTTCGCCCGAGGGGATGTGTTTGGAGTTCTGGAAACTGAAGCATCCCAGATCGGCCAGCGTCCCGCACTTCTTGCCGTGGTAGTCAGCCAACCAGGCTTGGCAGGCATCTTCGACGACGGCCAGATCATGCTTCTTGGCGATGGCGTTGATCGGATCCATGTCGCAGGGCAAACCGTAGATATGCACGGGCAGAATCGCTCGCGTCCGATCGGTAATGCGACTCTCGATCGTCGCCGGATCGATGTTCCACGTGGTTGGGTCGGTATCGGCAAAGACGGGCAACGCCTTGTTGATCAGAATCGCATTATATGTCGCATTGAATGTATAGGGCGATACAATGACCTCGTCGCCCGCGTCGACCCCGACGACGTACAGGCTGGTGATCAAGGCCGTCGTGCCGCTGGCGGTCGCCAGGCAGCGGCGAGCGCCCAACAAATTGGCCCAGGCCGTTTCGAACTGGGCGATATGCCCCGTATCATCCCCACGGTACCACCGACCACTGCGCAAAACCTTCAGAATCTCAGGTTCCCACGCCTCGCGCCACTCGGGCCACGTTGGCCAGGTACCCGTGCACGACGGTCGGCCGCCCAAGATGGCCGGCTTGTCGGAAACATAGGCTGCGGCGCCCGAGGCTGTTGTCGATCCTTGCAAACTCCAGAAAGCGGAACCCGCCGCAGCAGCCTGCATGAAACCGCGTCGTGACCATGAATCGCTCATCTCCGGTTCTCCCGTGCTTCTCGACTTGTTTCTGGACGGATGATGTCGGCGGGTCGCACCCCTTGTTCGGTGGTGCATCCCGTTCGGTGGTGCATCCCACGCCGTCTACTGCCAGTTTAACTCAAAAGGACTCGAAACGATAATCCCCCGTTTCCCCTCCGCGCCGATGTTTGCTATCCTCGCAGGATCGCATTCGACCATGGGAGTCGATCGGATGCCCGAGTTCGATGCCAACGAGACCAGTGAAGATGACCGAACAATGCCCCAGCGTCCTTTTTGTATGCACAGGCAACTATTACCGAAGTCGGTTTTGCGAGCATTTGTTCAATGTGTTGGCAGAGCGCCGGCAGATCCGCTGGCGAGCCGCTTCGCGCGGCCTGCAAACTTGGCTGGCCGACGGCTACGGGCCGATCTCGGAGATGACTGTCCAGCGATTGAAGGATTTGGGCATCCCCATCAACGGTGATGCTCGATTCCCGCTGCCGTTGACCGAATCCGACTTGCAGACGGCTGGACTCGTCGTGGCTTTGAAGGAATCCGAGCATCGCGCCATGATGGCCGAACAGTTCCCCGACTGGACCGAACGCATTGAATACTGGCATGTGGACGATATCGACTGTGCGGGGCCCGACGAGGCGTTAGCGTTGTGCGAGGCGTACTTGGAAACGCTGATCGAACGGTTGGCTCAGCGGTGATGCAGACCCTGGTTGTCCGGCGAATGGTTCGTAAGGGGCCGGTACCGAAGCAGATACATGAGGGCTGCAAAATCGTAGACGGCGTGTGTGACGATCGGGGCCAGGAGATTCTCCGTGATCAGCAGCACGACGCCCAGATACAGGCCCATCACGCCGGCCAACACTGCATAGGCATGGGAGACCCAATGGCACAGCCCGAACACCACCGAGGCTGCGACCAGCCCGACAACGACGCCCCGAGTGCCTGGCAGCCAGTCGATAAGGCCCGCTTGCAGCAAACCGCGAAATAACATCTCTTCGCCCAACCCGGCCGCCAGCGAGATCAACACCATATCCAGCACCGTCCAATGTCGAATCATCGGTAACAGGTGCTGGTCGACCGTTCGTTGCAACGATCGCCATGGGCCAAACGGAAAGCGATCGAGCAAAAAAATGATCAATATCAACGGGATGGCCGCCAACACACCCCAGCCGACGGCCACCAAGTGCTCGAACCACCGGTCGGCCTCCAAAGAAACACCCGGAAGAGGCCAACGGCCGAGTAACCAACCCAATATGGCGGCTAAGGCGACCAGTCCGGTCTCGAACGCGATCGCCACGGGTGCCCGAATTTGGCCAGAAGTCGTCATCGGCAGGGTGATTGTCCAGTGAAAGGGCTCGATCGTTCTTTGCGGTTTACATGCGGAGGATTGTCAACTGCGAAGCCGCGAAACGCAAGATGCTGAACCCCGTACATTTGGTTTGCCGCTCGATCAGACCAAACAACCATTTGACAGCCGGCAATCTTCCAGTAGAATACACAGTCGCGATGAGCGTCCTGCGCTTGCTGCAGGATCGCACAAGCCGGTTCTGGCCATGCCCTTCCGGGCGATTGGCTCGCTTTCGCCGCTTGTTCGCATGGTCAACTTTTTCCCACCATAAGTGCGAGAGCGTATCGATGAACAGTCTGATGTTTGCTTGGGTGACCCCAGGTCCGATGGAGATGCTGATCATTTTGGCGATCTTCCTGCTTCTTTTTGGAGGAAGGCAGCTACCCAGTTTAATGAAAAACCTGGGAGCTAGTGCTCGCGAGTTCAAAAAGGGTGTCCAAGGGATGGACGAGGAGTTGGACGATGCGACGCGTTCGTTGAAAGACGACAAGTCGGAGTGAAAGATCGTTTCGATTTGGATCGCTGGGGGACCTTCATGTTTGGTTTGGGAATGCAGGAACTGGTGATCATCGGCATCGTCGCCATTCTCCTGTTTGGAAAACGTCTGCCGGAAGTGGCCCGGACGTGGGGCAAGCATTACGCCGAATTTCGCCGAAGTCTATCGGACATCCAGTCGCAAATGGACATGTCCGACCTTTACTCATCGCGACCTTCCTCGTCGTCTTACACCAAGTCGTCGCCCGCGACGTCGGAGGAAGAGGATGATTACGATGTGGCCACCGCCCCGAAATTCGAGCCGCCGCCGAGTGAACCGCAGAAAGAGCCTTCCACCGATTCTGTGTAAAGGTGGTGGGGATGACCTGGGAGCTGCCTGAGTCGTGGTCGCGAGTATTGGACGGTGAGGTTCGCCAGCCCTATTTCGCGCAACTCCGGCGGTTCGTCGACGGCGAACGCCAGCAATACGAGGTTTTCCCGTCGGCCGAGGACAAATTTCGGGCCTTGGAGTTGACACCTTTCGAACGGGTGCGGGTCGTGCTGTTGGGGCAGGATCCCTACCATGACCAAGGCCAAGCCCATGGACTGTGCTTCTCGGTCCGGCCGGGCGTACGGCTTCCGCCATCGCTGGCGAATATCTTTCGGGAGCTTCAAGACGATATTGGCTGCAGCATTCCCGAACACGGGTGCCTGACGGCATGGGCAAGGCAAGGCGTTTTGTTGTTGAACACGGTGCTCACCGTACGTGCTCACCAGCCGCATTCGCATCGCAGGCAAGGTTGGGAGCGATTCACGGATGCCGTGATCCGCGCTGTTAACGGGGCACCCAAGCCCGTTGTCTTCATGCTTTGGGGCGGGCCAGCTCGGAAGAAAGCCGCCTTGATCGATACCGAACGCCATGCGATCGTCCAGGCCGCTCACCCGTCCCCGTTATCCGCTCGCCGCGGGTTCTTCGGCAGCCAGCCATTTTCGTCGACCAACCGGGCATTGCAACAGCGGGGCCAACCGCCCATCGATTGGCGGTTGGCCCCAGATGCTGCCTCCGTCGAATAAACCTCAAAAAAGTAGGACGGATTGCCAATCCGTCCTACGGCGGGCACCATCAAACCGCTCAGCGGGCGCTGTCGGCCCAACTATTGCCACCGGTCGAATCGCTCTGGCTGTCGGAGATCGCATCCGTGATACTGGACCAATCGACGCGTGGCGGCGCCCATTGGCTCTGCGCCGTTCGCCCAGCTCGTTTGTCTCGCTGGCGAACCGACCAA
>REEF01000098.1 GCA_007695205.1 Planctomycetaceae bacterium | reverse complement strand
TTTTCGTTTTCATGCAGCGCTACCTCGTGCGGGGGATTGCTTCCACGGGACTGAAGGGATGAATGAACGAGTTTCGGTTAGCGACTCCCCGGCGGTTCCCCGATGGACAGCGTGGGGCCCGATCGCCGTTCCCCTGCCGCACCTGAATCGGGTACTGGACGCCGAAGCGTGGGCATACGCGCCCCTCGGGCGAGCCTATCTATCGAACGTGGTGCAGTCTCTCACCCATAAGGAAGCGGTTTACTCGCGCCTGCACGAGGTAGTCCACACCCCTCTCGTGGCACTGAAGTCCGCCGGAGAGCCGCCGGCTGGACTATCCCAGTATGTGATTGACAGCAGCGAATCGGGAACGGTTGAATTTGGGCTTTTCGCCTTCGCTCCACTGATGCTCCGCGTGTGGATTACTGCAGCGATCGGCGTCGATGTACCGGGAACCGTACAGTTCAAGATTGCCACAACCGGTCCAGTCGTATTTCGCGTCGATGGGCAGGCTGTAGTCGCGAATCGGCAATTCGGGTACGTCGATCCACTTGCGATCCGCTGTGCTCGCCATCTCGAGGCTGGGACTCATACCCTTTCAATCGCCGCAGACATGCTGGTGTGGCGTGAGGCGCCGATGCCGCTTGGGCTCACACTGGAAACGGCCCAGACATCTTTCAAACACGCGCTGAACGCCTGCTGGGTGATTCCCGAAGGCATCCGGAGTTCGTCCGAAGGTCCAGCGGATCGCCCTTCGGAAGTGTTCGCTTCGGGGCGAAGCGCTGGGGAGCGGTACGAACAAACAATCGCAACACTGCAACCGCAAGACCGTTGTCTGATCGCACCTCCCCAATTCCTCGCACCGCATGACCGCGAGTTGGTACGACAGTTTTCTTCCGTGCCCTACGGAACCCGTGCTGAACGAAGCCGCGAAGCATTGACGGCGCTTTCGGAACAGAACGACAGCCTCTCGAGCGCGCTTGCTCGCGTCATCCTTGGATCCGAACGCCACGTCAGCAGGGATGGTGTGTCGCGTGCATGTGTGTTTCTCGAGCGCCGTTTCGACTGTGCCGATTTCGTGGCGGTCTGGCTCCATATTCTGCTGGCGCATGACGACCGAACACCGACGCTGCACGACGACGATCGCGGGCGTGTTACGACGGCGCTCGTCGAGTTCAAATACTGGATCGATGAGCCGGGCATCGACGCAATGTGTTTTTTCACGGAAAACCACCAGATCATCTTTCACACTGCAGCCCACCTCTCCGGGGCCCGGTTCCCCGAATGTTGGTTCCCGAGCCCGCAAAAGTGGGGACGGGATTTGGAACAGATCGCCGCACAGCGCATGATCAACTGGATTGACCGCAAAACCGCCGGTGGGTTTTCGGAATGGGATTCAAGCGCCTACCTCGCCATGGACGCGTACGCGCTGTTGGCGGCGGTGGAGTATTCCCCTGACGCAACAGTGGTGGAACGCGCTCGAACGCTTCTGGACCAACTCTTTCTCGCGATCGCACTACAGTCCTGGAAAGGGATCCACGGTTCTTCCCACGGGCGCTGTTACGTGAACTCGCTGAAATCGGCGCATCACGACGGCACGTCAGGTTTGCAGCGCATCGCGTGGGGGATGGGCGGATTTGGTGGCGAGCACTGGGCGACCGGAATGTTTGCGGTGTCAACCAGGTACACTGTTCCTGCGTGGATCGAGCACGTGGCGTACGATGCCAACAGCGCTCACGAGACGCGGATGCATTCGTTTGGCCGATACCAGTTTGCGTCGGACCTGAGAGACGACCGGTGGAGCGTACACACCCTCACTCGTCGGACGGATTCGTATTTGGTGTCTGCCGCGGTCGATTACCGACCTGGCGAGTCGGGGATTCAAGAACACCTTTGGCAAATCACCCTGGGACCAGATGCAATCGTCTTCAGCAACTACCCCGCAAATACCGAAGAGCGGGGTCATGTTCGACCCAATTTCTGGGCAGGGTCAATTCGCCTGCCTCGAGTTGTTATGCATAACCGGACCGTGATCTGTTGGTACGATCTCGACCGGACGGTCGGGCTCGGCCGGACTCATGCACATTTTCCAACACACGCGTTCGACCAGTGGAGCGTCGATGACCAATGGGCATTCGCGCGAGTACACCACGGTTATGTCGCGGTGTGGTCGGACGGAGTCCTGCAGCACCAACAGTCCGGATTCGCAGCCAAACGGGAACTCAAGACGACCCAGGGCTGGGTATGGGTCGCAATGGCAGGTAGTGCATCCGAAGACGGGTCCTTCGATCGCTTCGTCGAACGCTGCCGGAGCACCCGTCCAGTCCGAAACCATTCGCAGGTCCACGCTGAAGACCCCGACGGTGCAAAACTGCACTTCCATCGCACCGGACCATTCGCAGTGAACGGTCGCGTCGCCCCACTCTGGAATGAGCGGATCGTTTCGACCCTGCACCCACATGCAACCCACCTTGGAGAAGCACCATGAAGATCGGCACCATCGCAACCTTAGCTGACGCAACTGAAACCGCCACCGGATACCAGTGGCTCGACCCCAACGGCCCTCACTTCGCGGTCTCGATCCTTGAGTCCTGGCTGGCGAGAGTGACCCTCCGGCCCGATGGGACTCCTCGTCTCGATCGGACCTGGATGATCCAAGGCACGAAGATGGATCAATCGGATCCGATCCCACGCGAAGGTCGAGACAGGAATGACGTCTCGGTGTTCTGCGGAGTTCGGCCAACCCGTTCGGCGCATGCCGGCTTCCGTTCGGTACAAACCGACCTGTTCTCAATCGAGATCGACGAGGAGAATGCCGCCCTGGGTTGGCGAACAGCCGGCGGTGAGTTGTTTGCCGAGGATGTGCCGGGCCGGGCGTACTGTTACGACCTTCGCGGAACCTCGGTATTTCACTACCTGCGCCGCCGAGAACGGGAAGCGTACTACGGGTTTGGCGAACGAGCCGGCCCCCTCAACAAACGCGGAATGCGAATGCGGATGCACAACCTGGACGCGCTAGGATACAACGCTGCGTACGGTGACCCGTTGTATAAGCACTGGCCGATATACATTTGCTACCTGCCTGATCTCAAGGTTGCCTACGGCCTGATCTATGACAACCTGAGTGACACCGTGTTCGACATGGGGAAGGAGATTGACG
>REEF01000099.1 GCA_007695205.1 Planctomycetaceae bacterium | reverse complement strand
AACGCTCTCTCCGAAAACGACTCCCGACCCCTTCCGCAAAACGCGACAGTAATTCGTTTGCCGATCCTAGCGCCGTGCGCGGATTCGAAAGGCGTCGAAACGTGCGTAGCTATCGTGTTGGGGCGCCCACTGATCCGAATTACCGCCATGGAAGGTACTGAAGTAAAAGGTATCCACTTGAGCGTTGTCGATATTTCGGTATTGGATATCGTCGCGGAACAGCACCTGTTGGCCGTCGAACCAGACCTGTAATTCGCCATCGCTACGTTCTGGGTGGTTGACTTTGATCCGCTGAGTCAACTGGTGCCACTCTCCTGGCACAGCGTGCACATTCAGCGAGAGGCTATCGCCGTACTTCGAGCGTTGGTTCATGTGATACAAGTAGACCCTCAAATGACCTTCCCGCCCCCACATATACCGCGCACTCCAGCCGTCGCCGGTCGGCCGATTGCCGCCCGTATTGGCGCGACCTCCGCACAGCCCGGGCAGCTTGCCTCCCAGTCGGAAATCGAAGTCCTCCTCGAACTTGACCCGGTAGCTCAAGAAGTACTCCTCCCGCGGCGGTAATTGCACTCGAAATTGCCCGCCTCCTTGCCCCGGACCAACGCTGTCCTCCGGATAAGCAATGCGGAGACTTCGCTTGGCCCGCCCCAGCGCATCTTCCACGATCGTCCCTCGACCGCGAAAAGCAAACCATTGCAATCCCGGCCAATCCTGACGAGCGTGAGATTCCGTGTACTCACCCAACGGCGTCCGATCGAAATCGACCGTCAACGGCGATTCGCCCCATTGGATTCCAGCCGGTTCCATCGCAGTGGCCCGGACCAGCAACCCCATTGTCCCGCCCGGTCCCAACAGACCGATCAGAATGGTCGCTACGGACGAGACGCAAACCGACGAAAATTCTGTCCTCGTTTTACACATAATCCACCTTAGCCAAGAGGATACTACCTGGGTTCACGGAGCGCCCAGCAAGGCCTGGTATGACCGGCTGTCTGTCTGGCTGGGGATGAACCTCGCACCGGTCTCTTCGTTCTGCACCCACATGTGATGGAAACGGAACCAGGCGCCGTTGTTGGTCCCATCGGCGCGGACGATCATGGGGATCCCATCGCTGTCCGGTCGAATGCCTTCGCGGATCGTTTGTCCCCACCCGTCTTGCATCGAGGTGAAGCGATGCAGCGAGTATCGATCGGCATTGGAGAAGACTACGTCGGCGTGGCCGTCCAGGTCGATGTCGACAAAACGCAGGCCGGCGTCGCGGCCCTGATCGTCGACGATCGAAGTCTGGGGTGGCAAGCCGAAAGGCAGCCGAATCCAGCCATCGTCGCCCGTCCAGCGAAACACGGCCTGATGCTGCGGGCCGCCGACGATCAGTTCGCAAACCCCATCGCCGTCCAGATCTCGCATCCGGACCCCCGTGTCTCGCCCTTCGATCGCCGTGTAGATTGGACCGTCCAGTTCCAGACCCTTCAGCCCTTGTGGATCCTCGATCCAATGCTGGCCGTCGAAATGCCAGAGCCCTGCCACGTCCTCGTTGCGCACCAGGATGCTGGCATAACCGCTGGGTTGCAGCACGCCAAAGCGGACGCCGCAATCGCGACGATCGCCTTGAGAATCGAGTGCGACGATCGATGTCGGAAAATCGACGATCGTCCAGCCGCCGGTTTCTGGCGACCAGATCCGCGTCTGTTGCACGTTTTCGTTTCCGATCACCACATCCATGAAGCCATTATGATTCACGTCCAGCACTCGCACACCATGGTCCCCGCCGCAAGACGCTCGCAACGTCTGGCCACCCAGCATATTTTCCGTCAACCGCTGGTAGACCTCCCGGAAGTTCAAAAACTTGACGCGATCACCATAACGATCGACCGCATGATCGATCAATTCGATGACCTGATCGTTGCGAATCCATTGGCCCGCGTGATGCGTCAGCACGTAGATGCCCTGCTTGCTGACCGTCGCGTCGATGGCGGCTTTCATGTCGGCGATCGTCACGGGATGGTGAGGCTGTTGAAGATTATGCCCCTGCCAGTCGTCGGGGATCGTCGACGGCAGCTCCCAACACAGGCGGCTGATGACGTAGGGATAGGGATAATTCTCGACATAATTCACAAAGCCTCGATCTCGCGGAACGTACTTGTCGAAACGCGACCGGCCCGCCTGTACCGCCAGGACGTCCGCCGACAGACTGGGGTCGTCAGGAGTGAACAGATGGAACACGGACGAATCTATCTGCAAAAAATTCCCCTGCGGTGTCGTCTTGTTGAAGATCTCGGCAAAGAATCGCGGGCTGATCGAGTTCATCGAATCGCAGCAGGGCATCCGGAAAGCGACCGGGCCGGGACCGGGCAGCTTGAACATCTGGTCGACGCACTGGTCGTAGGTACTCTTGGCACGCTGAAAATCGTCCTTCTGCAACAAGGGGCACGGATGATGATAGGTGTGCGGTTCGATGGTCAACCCCTCGGCGATCCACTGCCGCAACAGCGGATGCTGCAGGTCCAGTTGGTTGCCCATGCAACTGACCGGCGCCCGACCATCGATCTGCTTCAACCGCTCGAGCACCGGGCGCAAGAACTCTTCGAACCGCTCGGGATCACGCAGATCGTCGATCGACAGGACGATCACCGTCTGAACCGCCTCGTCGCCCACCCATTGCGGCGTGATCAGCCGCGCCGTATCGAGCCCGACGTAGTAGGGCTCGGCAAACTCGTCCAGGTAAACAAGCCGATTCCCCGACTGGGCAACCGCTCCAGGAAGTGGGACGCAGAACGGGGCCAGCAGGAGCAACAGACAGACAAATCGACCAGTCATTTCGGACGCTTTCAATGAAGGTGGAAGCCGTTTCGTGCCATCGGCAACTTTTCATCATTCTACACGCTGCCACCGCCGCATGGTAGGCGATCAGCCGATAGTAAACTCAGCGGCCCCATCTGACGAGGGCTCATCGGAGTCAGTCGGATTCCCAGCCCAATCCACGGACGGAATCAGCACGGCCGCCTCGAAACCGTCGACCTTTTGAATCGAGCCGTTTGGATGGTGAGCACCCGGCCAGGCGTTTCTTGTCAATCGAGGTAGCCTTGCATGGGCGACGCTACGGGGTCGGGAGTCGTTTTCGGCCAACAACCAAACCTATGGCA
>REEF01000100.1 GCA_007695205.1 Planctomycetaceae bacterium | reverse complement strand
GTCGGGTCGGAGACCCAACCTACGTTGGTTGCGGCCGGAGGCCGCGTTAGGACTTAGGTGTTCTCCTGACGGCAGCGGTAGATGAAGGCGGGCGGCAGGTTTCGCCAGACGATCCGGCTGGTCGATACGGCTGCAAAGCGGTTGCGCAACAGTCGACGCAACCGCATGCCTCCGGGCAGCAGTAAGCCCTGCAGGTAGGCGAACGTGCCGAACTGGCCGCCCGGTGCCAACATGGTCATGGTGGCATCCAGGATCGCCGTCTGTAGATCGGCCGGAAACGAAGCCCACGGCAGACCGCAGACGACCGCATCGATCCGGGTGATCCCCTCGCTGCGACAGACTTGTTCCACGTCCGCCGCCGACGTCTCGTACATCGGCACGCCAGGGTGTTCGGCCCGGAAACGCGCCGCGAAACGCGGGTTGATCTCGATCGCCACGTAGCGAGCCTCGGCCGACATCCGCCGCAGGACATGGCCGGTGAACGAACCGGTTCCCGGCCCGTATTCGACCACCGTGGCGATGCGATCCCAGTCGAAACCCTCGACCATCTCGCTGGCCAGGAATCTCGAGCTGGCGGCGATCGCGCCGACGATGCCGGGTTGGCGCAAAAATTCCCGCAGAAAACCCGGCCTACGTTCGCTCGCCATGATGGTCTCCGTGGTCCGCATTGCGCCAAGCGACCATGATCAGATCGACACTGGTTTCACGCTGGTAAGGCTGACCGTCGTAATTGCCGTAGAATTCAACCCGAGTCGCCCCGCTGTTTTGAGCTGCCGATTCCAGATCGATCGCCTCGAGCCCGAGCAGCCCAGCCGATTGGCTTTCCAGCTTGGGCGGGCGGTCGTCGGTCATCACGAGTAGATCGACGTAGCCCATCGAACCGCTGCGATGGACGCCCTTGACCACCAGCAATTCGCCGCGCTGCCCGGCCATGCGAAAACATTTCTGCCAGCGGCACGGTCCATCGGGCAACGACCACAAGTTCAGCAAATGGACGATGACCAGACCGCCCGGTCGCACCGCAGCCAGCATCTGCCGGATGGCTCGCTCGACAGCCTCCGGAGTCGCGGCCAACGCCAACGAGTTGCCCACGCACAGGGCCGCATCGAAGGGCGAGCCCGCATCGATCGGTTCCTCGAAACCACGTACCGCCCAGTGCAACGTTGCCGACGTCCCGTGCAACTGACGCGCGCGGTCGATCATCTCGGGGCTGACATCCGCGCCCTGGACTTCGATCTGCCATCGATGGAACATGGCCGCGTGGTGGCCCGTACCGCAAGCCACATCGACCAACCGCCTTACGCCCGTCGCCTGGAACCATCGACGATAAAAAGGCTCCTCGCGCGCCAGACGACTCGGCCAATCGACCAGCGAATCGTAGACATCGACCCAATCGCGGAAGGAGCCTTCGTCGCTCATCGGTTACCTAGCTTACCGGCTGCGTGCAGCTCGCGAAACTGCTTCCACGTGATGACCTGGATCCCCAACTGTTCGACCTCCGCGATCACCTCGGGATCGGTGAATACTCGCCGGTCGCTATCGCGTCGAGCGGCGCTGGTGGTGATCGCCTGCAGTTCCGCATCGTCGTAGCCGCAATGGACGATCAACTGGCTGACGCCGGGCGGCAGGGTGCGGAGTGCCTCGAGGTACCTGGCACGTCGCTCTTCGTGCCCGTCACCCCCATAGAACTGCACCAGATGGTCCAGCACCGGCAAGCCTTTTTCGTCCAGCAACCGGACCATCGCCTCCGCCTGACGAGCCAACGCCGGGTAAGCGGCAGCTTGCTGCGGATCGATCGTGCGCATGAACAGCACCGGCAGATCGTACTCGATCCCCGTCCGCACATACACCTCGATCAGATCGGGACGGGTCGCCAACGCACCCATGTGGGTATCCAGATGAGTCAGCGGCACACCGAACTGAATCGCCCGGTCGATCTGCGCCCGCAACTCGATCGCCACCTCGTCCGTCTTGGCATGCTCGGCGACCTGCCGAGTGTTGCTCCACAGATACCCGTCCGGATCGATCAGACTGGGCACCTTCTCGCGCGGCGCCACGGGCCCCCAGCGATAGAATTTCCACTCGCAGTTCAGCGTCAGGTGGACGCCCCAGTCCCGATCCGGGTTTTGCCGCGCGTAATCAGCGAACTCGGGAAACCACGGGCAGGGGACCATGATGCTGGCCGAACTGACGATCCCGTTTTCCATGGAATCGATCGTCCCTCGGTTCGCCGAATGCGACATGCCAGCATCGTCGGCATGGATGATCAGGTACCGCTGCCCGACAGGCTCGGCCGCCGGCAGGTGGGAAGACGCAATCGCGAGGCCAATCGCAGCAACAGCCGGTAAGATCGTGATACGCATAGGAGTTGTTCCATTCCAAAGTAGTAGGCACACGCCGTGTGCCGGAGACCTGCTAACAGCACACTGTGCCTGCTACATAAAGCGAAGGCGTGGCGAGACTTGCGGAAGGCGTTAGTTGGTCGTCAATTCAATGCGGCCCAAATCGATCGGCGGTCCCTGTTCCACCGTCAAGGGAAACTCGGACGAATCGGGATCGCTGTAGCGTTTCTTCAGTTTGTCGGGACCGGAGTAAGAAGCGCTGATCAAGTTGAAATCCTGCCAGACGAAGGTCAGCTTGTATTCGCCCAGTGGAGCACCATCGCCCGCCTCGTAAGTCGCGAGCTGAAATTTTCCCTCTTTGTCAGTGACTGCCTGAGTGACGCTTGGATCTTCTCGATCGATGCCTCCCACCGGATGGCACTGGATCTGCAGCATGCCGGCCGGTTGACCATCGACATACACCTCGCCGCTCACCGGAATCGTGACCTTTCGCCCCGTATCGGTCTTGGAGCACGCGGTGATCGCCAAGCAGATGCTAGCAGCGCCCAGAAGCAGAAAGCAACCAGCGATTTGACGTTTCATGACTTGCCTCATTTCATCTCGAAGATCCATTAAACGTGATTTCCCCAAGCCTGCCGGGAAGAATTGCTTACAAGGTACAAAGAACAATCCATGCTGGCAACCATTCGCAGCATGGAGAAAAACAGCAAGGCTGCGAGCGATCATCGCTCGTCAGCCTTGCGAATATTCTGGTTTTGCGGAAGGGGTCGGGAGTCGTTTTCGGAAGGAGCGTTTTCCACATGGTTCGT
>REEF01000101.1 GCA_007695205.1 Planctomycetaceae bacterium | reverse complement strand
GATGCGGCGTCGCGTGTCCCACGGACTCGCGTCCGTGGCTATTGCATGTCGTCGCTTCGCGACTGGGAAGCATTTCATTAGCGAAAAATGCCTGTCCTTTTCGCCTGAACGTAATCCCCAGGGGTATCACGTGATTTCCAAGACCGTCCGCGGGGCTTGGCTGTTGGACCAGCGGGCAGAACGCGGTGGGCGTTAGACCCCCTTGCTCTGCATTATCAATTCCCACCGACCCACCGACTCACCGACTCACTGGCGCACTGTGACGTCCGCCATCAGAGGCAGGTGATCGGAACCGATCGGGTCGATCACCCAGGCTCCGGTGGCGCTAAACTTCTGGTCTGCAAGGATGTGATCGATGCGCAGGCCGTAGCGGATACCGCGGACTCGAGTGATCTTAGTTGCGCCAAATCCCCAGCCGGATTGATTGAAGGTGTTATTCCAGTGGGACCAATAACGGCGGTAGATGCGGCTCTCGGTTGGCATATTGAAGTCGCCGGCAACCACCGTGGGGTTGTCGATCCGTCGCAACCAGGACGACAAATCCTCCGATTCGATCCGTCGCCACTCGATCTCCTCCGTCACGGCCGCGCTTCGTCCCGGCGCCAGTCCGATCCGCCGATCCAGGACAGTGTACAGTCCCTCGCGCGGGGTGCGCAGATGAATACTGCACACGCCGACCGGTCCCAGGGGGCCATCGATCAGACAATACAAACCGTTGATACGCGTCTCAGAACCTGGGGCACGCGGGCGTCGATGCTCGTGCGTCTCGATGATCTGGTGCGGCGTGGCGATCAACAGCGATCCAGCTCGGCGAACATGCCAATCGCCGGGGAAAATCCGGGCCAGGTGTTGGTCGTCCCAGTGGGAACATTCCTGGAGCGCGACCGCATCGGGCTGATGCTTCCATACCAATCGATGCAGGGCCGCCGGACCGCCTCGGTCGCCTTCCACGTTGCAGCTCAACACGCGAAATCGGGTAGATGACTGGGAAAACCAACCGGATCGTGGGATGGCAAAGTGCATCGTGCAGAAAACGACCACGGCGGCTGCCAAGAGAAGCGGCAAAAGCGTCCGCACACGCTGACGACAGATTAAACTGATCGGCGTCAGAACCAGCAACGGCAACAACCACACCCATCGCGGGCCGAACATCATGACCGTAGCCACCCACCAGTGGTCACCCGCCCAGCGGATCAGCAACCAGACGCCCACGGCGCTCAGCAAATACATCCAGCATCCGATCACTAGTAACCGCTGCAGCCAGTGATTCACCGTCAGCAGCACGCCATGACTGGTCGAACGAACCAAAGCATCATTCATGGTTACGGCACCTGTTTCGACAAGGCTGGAATGCGAAGATCACAGACGGACAGGCATTGTGACTTCGTGAGTCCCCCTTTTCTGACAGAGCTAAGTGTGCCAACGGCCCGGGACCTCCTCATCCATCTGAAATGCAAGATAGCAGCAACGGAGTTGGAATGTAAGCGGTTCCCCTGCGTTTGCATGTCTTTCAAAAAAAAACGAAAAATTTTCTGTAAGATGCTTGACAAAGAAGCCATCGTGTTCCACACTGACTACTTGGTTTGTTGGTTCTTCGCGAATGGGCGAGGAACTCAGAGGAGCAGAGGATGGCACATGACGCCCGTTCTGGGGTGGCTTGCATATCCGAAAGATAGATGCCAAGTGCAACTCAAAAGGACGGAGTACGCGCCAATAAAGCCCTCTTTTCTGGGGCTTTGATCTTATGTGCTGGTGGGGTGTCTCTCTTAGCTTTCCCGGGGCGGCTGGGCCGCCAACCAAATTCGAGCTACCGCTCGGCTGGCATTGGTCCGCTCCCGTTGGTCGTTAACTTTGTGAAGAAGTCAACGATTTTGCGTGGTGCAGGTGAGGCTGCTTAGCCCGGATGATCCAAGGCCCGAAGGAACGCTCGCCCCAGTTAAGGCGATTGCGTGAAAGGCCGTCAAGTCGATCGATGTGCTACCGGACGGTGGTAGCCTTCTTCAATTCGAAAGGCGAGTGATGCGATGCGAAACCCGTTGCGCCCCGATGCCGAGACCGTGAACCAAGAGGAATCGCTGGCGGCCGACTATCGGTTGGCACAGCGATGTGCTGACGGCCAGGTCGAGGCGTGGGAAGAACTGTACCACGAGTACCACGACCGGCTTCTAGCGTCGATCCGCGTCATGCTGGACGTCCAGCACGCGGACGCGAGTTTGGTGGAAGAGATTGCGGCGCGAGTTTGGTACTCGCTGGTCGAGAACGACGGGAAACTGCTGCTGAAGTACAATCCCAAGCGCGGCGCCAGCTTGATGACCTACATACGGATGTTGGCCAAAGATCTGCTCCGTCGCCACTATCGATCGGAACGTCGCCGACAGGACCGCGAGCGGGCGGTGATGAACAGCCGACCCTCGTCCCACAGCCAGGAACTGGATCACAGCGCCAGCACGTTGGACGAGTTCCTCGGGACGCTTTCGTCCAGCGAGCGCGCGTTTTACGAAGAGTGCTTGGTGAGTTCGGGGGTGGCCAATCCAGCCGGCTTGGAGTATTCCTCCGCCAATGTCTGGCAACGCACTCACAGGCTATACAAGCGAATGTTAGGTTTTTTGAATCGCGAGGGCTAGGCACTGACCGGTCCCGCACTGGGAGAAGATTCCCGTGGTGAATTTTTTTTTGCGTCCATTGGTTAAGGAGTTTCTGTTTTGGTAACCGAGCCCGTGTCAACGGTAGACCGGTCGTCGCTTCGGTCGTCGGGCTGGCCTCGCCTGGTCCCCGATTCGATCGTTCTGATCGTCTTGCTGGCTGGGGTTATTTGGGCTTATTGGCCGACACTGGTGGGGCTGGTGCGTGTTTGGGACAGCACGCCGGACTACTCGCACGGTTACCTCGTGTTGCCCCTGGCATTGTATTTTTTGTGGGCGCGGCGCGATGCATTTCCTGGCGTCGCTGCTCTGCGAGGCCGATCGGCGGTGGTCGCCGTCGCCTTGGGGGTGGGGTTGATCGCAGCCAGTTTTGCCCTGCGATACCTGGCCGCCCGTTATCGTTTGGGTTCGGTAGACGCCTGGTCCATGATTCTCTGGTTGGCCGGCGTGGTTTCGATCTGCGGCGGCTGGCGGTTGTTGTGGTGGAGCGCCCCTTCGTTGGCGTTCCTCTGGTT
>REEF01000552.1 GCA_007695205.1 Planctomycetaceae bacterium | reverse complement strand
CCCCAAAACCACCCCCGACCCCTTCCGCCCGATTCCCAAGAAATATATGGCCGGGTGCTTAGCCAACCAGAAGCAACCGACGAGCCCGCAGGAAAGATCTGCTAACTTAGGACGATCTACGGCCGTGGAATCGGCATTTGGGGGGGAATTAACGGTAGGTCTTCTCGCAAGAATCCCAGCGGCATGAATGGACGCCGTGGTCGTTCCAAGTCTGACTGGAAAGCCGAGCAGTCCGTTTGTGGGGCATAGGTGTCGATCGGTCGGACCAAAGGCTCTTGAAGGGGGGATTCGATTGCTTCGCCAGACACGAGAAGCAGTGCCTCATCTGCCTTCAGGATCGTCGGTTGGTCCAGTTTGGGGAAGTCATTGCTGGACCATCGCGTGGGTTCCCAATGAGACTGGGTTCCCAGGATGGCGGCCGTCGGCGGTTTTTCGATACCCCGATAGGTTCGACCGAGCAACGCCAGCATAAGAAGCACGAGTCCGACGCAACCGATGAACCAGATCTTGTTTTCGCTAGGCACGGGTACAGAATCCTCCCGCAAGAATATCGACCAAGCGCGGGAGAATCCACAGTCTTTTCTTCATCCGTTGAAAAAAAGGTGTTGATTTAGCATATTACAGAAGATGCAAACTTTAGGAGGATCGCAATTCTTGTTCAAGCGATTCCATCGGGCAATCGCTGAGCGGCTCGTAGTTTGGCGCTGCGGCTGCGCGGATTGGCTGCCCATTCGATCTCGCCGGGTCGGATGGGTTTTCGAGTCAGGTTCTCCAAGCGAGGATCTTCGCGAAAAGCTCGTTTGACCAGCCGATCTTCCAGCGAATGAAACGAGATAATAACCCATCGACCGCCAGGGCGTAGGAGGTCAGGCAATTTAGCGAGTGCCTCTTGCAGCGTTTGCAGTTCACTGTTGACGGCAATTCGTAAAGCCTGAAAGGTACGAGTGGCTGGATCGATTCGATGGCCGCGACTTCGAGGCACGCAACTTCGCACCAATTGGGCCAAATGTGCCGCCGTACGAATCGGATGTTGCCGGCGAGTCTGAACGATTCGCCGAGCGATGCGGCGACTGAATCGTTCTTCGCCAAATTGAAAAATCATATCCGCCAAGGCTCGTTCGTCCATTCGTTCAAGCAACCGCCACGCCGGTTCACCCATCGTGGGATCGAATCGTTGATCCAGGCTGCCCGCCGATTCGAAACTGAAGCCGCGCGTCGTATCCGCCAATTGATCGCTGGAGAGCCCCAGATCGAGCAGCAAACCATCGATCGCGGGAATCTGTCGAGCCGCCAGGATCTGGTCCAGATCCGTATAGTTGGCATGGATCGGTTCGACCCTCGAGTCGATCGATGCGGAGAACGCCGCGATCGCTGCTGGGTCACGGTCTAGTCCCAAGACGCGTCCCTCTGGGCCCACTCGTTCAGCCAAAAGCCGAGTGTGACCGCCGCCTCCTAACGTACCATCGACCAGGATCTGGCCTGGTTTCGGCTGCAACCACTCGATGACCTCGTCCGCCATCACCGGAAGATGAATCGATGAAGACATAACAGCTGGTTTCTCAAAAAAAAGCAAGCGACCCGGAGGGTATCCCTTCCCTCCTTATCGGGTCGAAGCCGGTCGTTCCCCACTCGGATCATACCGAGGCCAGGAACCAAACCTCTCGCAATCACGAGCGTCCCTCTCGTGATCCGTGAGCAACGCCGTCTCGTCCAACGGCGATGAACCGGTCAGTCAGTGGCCGAAGACTGAACAGTCCCGCCCACGCGGGGCGAGGAAAAGCAAGTAAGGGTTATCGTGGATGTCCGGGTCGAGCCGGCACGTGGGCTGCGCTCGATAGGACCTGATCAGCGGTTGAAACTTGCGCCGGTGGAGTGGTTCCTCCAGCCAGCACCCTGGAGGCTAATTCATCGTAATGAGGTTGTGTTTGGTCCAGATAATTCTCCCATCGCTCGCGGTTCCAGATCTCCAGATGGTCGCGCACACCCAGCAAAATGATTTCCTTCTGCAAGCCAGCCAGCTCAGCCAACTCGATCGGCAATCTCAATCTCCCCTGCTTGTCACACTCAATCCGCTGCGCCTGGGCATAAAACAGACGGTTGAAAGCCGCCAAATCTCGTCCATTGGCTACCCGCTGCTCCATGCGATCCGCCAGTCGATGGAACGTCTCGTCCGGATACAACGCCAACGAACCCTCCGTACCCGGCACCACAAACAAGATCGACTGGTCGCCCCCGATCGCGTCGCGTAAAGGTTTTGGAATGGCGAAACGAAGCTTGTCGTCCAGTAGTCTCGGAAAACTTCCCGTGAGCAGCATCGTCCACCATTTTCTTCCATTTCACGCCAATTTCCCCCAAGCATACCCACGATTCGTTTTTCGTCAACACAATTTTCGGCGTGCCAAATGCGGACTTTTTTCCAAGTTTTCCGTAGGTCCCTACCGTATCGGGACTTGGGAAGAATCGAGCTGGGAAAAGATCCGTGAAACTTTTTTTCTGGCAGTTTTTGCCGTAATCCCGATGCGAATTCCGGTAAATTGCGGGACCGCCCCGGCCCGCGATATCGTCTGTCTGGATTGCGTTGTCGTAAACAAGTTTTTCCCCCGCAAGGTGGTAGTCAAAGACGAGCCACACGCCCTTCTAACCAAAGGGTGCTTGCGTCGGTGGGATCGAGGATTGAAAATGAACCGGTGGAGGAATGGTCCTTTGCGATAAGATTTTGCGATCAACGAAGATCCTCAGGCCCGCAACACCAGCCGCCAACCCAGGAGCGAACGACGCATGAGCCTGGCTGGAACTAGCTGGAAGGGGGGTGACTCGTGATATGGCGTAGGTTGGGGAGGGCTGGGAAGCACGATGACCAACGAGTTGACTCCGGTCGAGGCTCCGGAACAAATGCCCGTGGATCTTTCGGGCCGTCGATTGGGCGACTACCATCTGCTCCGCCGCTTAGGACGAGGCGGGATGGCCGAAGTCTATTTGGCCGAACAGCAGTCGCTAGGCCGTCAGGTGGCGGTGAAGATCCTGAAACCATCGCTGGCCGGTAACGACTCGTACGTCCGCCGGTTCATGCACGAGGCCAAGGCGGCGGCGGCTCTAGTCCATGCGAATATCGTCCAGATTCACGAAGTGGGCTGCATCGACAACCTGCATTTCATCGTTCAAGAGTACATCGAGGGCTTGAATCTGCGGCAGGTGCTCGATCGTCGCGGTCCGCTGGAAGCGGCCGCGGCATTGAACGTGATGCGTCAAGTCGCAGCCGCCTTGCACAAGGCGGGTCAGCAGAAGATCGTGCATCGCGACATCAAACCCGAGAATATCATGCTGGCTGCCAGCGGCGAAGTAAAGGTTGCCGATTTTGGGCTGGCCCGTGTCGAAAAAGGTGGCGAATCGGTCAATCTGACTCAGATCGGCGTGACGATGGGTACGCCTTTGTATATGAGTCCCGAACAGGTCGAGGGCAAGCCGGTCGATACACGTAGCGATATTTATTCTTTCGGCATCACCTGCTATCATGTACTGGCAGCTCGCACCCCGTTCGAGGGTGACACGCCTTTGAAGATCGCGATCCAGCACTTGCAAAATGAACCTCGACGGCTGGAGGATCTGCGCACCGATCTGCCCGATAGTCTCTGCCGAATCGTGCACAAGATGCTGGCCAAGCGGCCTCAGGACCGCTACCAAAACGCGACGGAATTGCTTCGGGATCTGCGTACGGTCCAGGTCGAAGGGGCGGACGAGTCTTGGGCTACGGGCTTGGAAGACTGGAACCTTCCAGAAATCGCGGCCATGTCTGCCAGCTTGACGGAGGCGACGCAACAACTGGCCGCCGTCATGAATCAACGGCAACCATCGCGATGGAAACGCTTCGGTGGACCGGCGGTTGCCATGATCCTGGCCGGCCTGTTGTCCGGGGTGTTGCTGGCCTGGGTCAGCCGGCCGGCTCCGCTGCTGCAGGTGACTTCGAACCAGCGGGTGAACGTCGAACGTCAAGATACGGTACGGGACCAGTACTTTCACGCGATCAGCATCGGCAGCGAAGAGGCTTGGCTGAGTATTGCCAAGTACTTCCCGCCTGCGGAAAGCGAAGAGAATCAATACTACGCCTTGCGAGGCACTCAGCGGCTGGCGGAACTGTACCAGGAGACCGGGAATCTGGACCGGGCATTGGAGTGTTTTCGCCTCCTGGCCTCGCCACAATTCGATGATCCGTACTTCCGAGCAACTGGATTGGCAGGCTTGGCGAATGTATATTTGGCGCGAGGCGAGCTGCAGCAGGCATATCAGCAACTGCCGCCGTTGGTTCAACTGTTGCCCGACCTGCCCCTGGAAGTCCAGCAGATGGTGATCGACGAAGTTCACACGCGTCTGCGGACCGAACTTCGCAGGCTGATCCGGGAATTCGACTCGCCCGAAGGCGCGCGGCCAAACTTGTCATAACATCACACCGTAGCGTAAGGCTTCGCTGCAAACGATCGGCTGGAAAGGAATGGGATGCAACTGGATCTGTTGGTCATCGCGCCTCATCCGGATGATGCGGAATTAGGCGCCGCCGGCGCGATCTTGCGGTGCAAAACCGATGGTCTTCGTGTGGGCGTGCTGGATCTAACCGACGGCGAACCGACTCCCCATGGCAGTCCGGAGATACGCGCTCAGGAGACCGATGCCGCGACGGCCGTGCTGGGGCTTGATTGGCGCGCTAACCTGGGGTTGCCGAACCGCAGCCTGGAACCGACGCTGGAGGCGCGTCGCGAATTGGCAATCGTATTTCGGCAATTGCGTCCGCGATGGTTGATGGCACCGCACTGGATCGATGGTCACCCAGACCATGTGGCGGCGACGGCGTTGATCGAAGCGGCTCGATTCTGGGCCAAGTTGAGCAAGACGGATATGCCGGGCGATCCGCATCATCCGGAGCGACTCTATCACTACTACTGCATCCACCTGAAGATGGTGCCCCAGCCCGCTTTCGTGTTGGACATCAGCCCCTTCTGGGAGCAGAAACGGGCTGCGGTCGCCTGCTATCACAGCCAGTTCGTGACAGGTCGCTCGACCCAAACGCCGAACTTCCTGGACCGGTTGCGCGACGAAGCGGCTTTTTGGGGAAAATCGATCGGGGTAGACTACGGGGAACCGTTCGCCTGCCGCGAGCCGATCGGCCTGACAGGACTGACCAGCCTAGTCTGAGACCGGCAGGAAATGCCAACGCCCCGCTTTGAAAAAAATGCCGTGGGACGATGCCCATCCTTAGCTTTCGGTTTCGTCGTCCAAATCGTCCAGGGCCTGCTGGGCCGCCTGGTGACCTTGGGCTGCGGCTTGCCGGTACCAATGTCGAGCTTTCTCGATGTCTCGCCGGACGATTTCACCGCTGGCGTAAAACTGAGCCAGGTTTGCCTGGGCATCGGCATGACCGCGGTCGGCTGCCGCACGAAGCCAGTGCATCGCTTGTTGAGCATCTCGAGCGACCCCACGCCCCTCCAAGCAAGCTTCGGCCATGATCACCTGAGCCTCCAAGTCCCCCGCCTCGGCCGCTCGTTCGTACCATCGAGCCGCCTGCGTGTGGTCTTGTTCGCCCGCCAAACCATGGCTGTACGAGACTCCCAGCATGTACTGTGATTTGGCGTGCCCCTGTTCGGCCGCTTTCTTAAACCAAGCGAGTGCCTTCTGATAATCCTGAGCGATATCGATCCCGTAGGCGTAACAGTTTCCCAGAGAATACTGGGCGCTTGCATGCCCCAATGTAGCGGCTTTCTCGTACCAATTCAGGGCCTGATGGAAATCCTGTTCCACCCCCCGACCCTCCTCATAACATTTTCCCAAGGCGAATTGTGCGGCCGCATCGCCGGCATCGGCGGCCACCTGATGATCGGCAGCGGTGCTCAAGTCCTCCAACTTCGATGCGCCGGAAGAGCCCTCGCGAAAAGCCTGCAGCGCCGATGCTTTGTCTCCGCAGATATCGACCAAAATGTCGAGTCGTACGATTTTGAAAATCGTACTCAAATCGGGGCTGACATCGCAGATCTTCAGCACGATCTGATGCGATAGGCAACGCTTGTTCAGCATCACCAGTTGGCCGAGCATCGAAGAGGTCACAAATTCGACATCACTGAAACTGACCAACATTTTGCCGCCCCGCGCCTGCGCGGTCAGCTCGATCAACTCCGTCCCGATTTGACGATTGTGGTCCTCGTCCATCAACTGGTGGTCGGGAAAATACACAACCAGAACGTCATCGATGAATTCGGTTCGTAGTTTGGCCATGATGATTGCCCTCAGAAACGGAAAAAAAGCAACAGCCGTAAGGGTACCACATGAAGGTCGACTTTGGGAAGTACCCCCGAGTCAAGATCTTGGAAACCCTGTCCGGATCAGCCAAACTTTGTCAGCCAGCCCAACGGTCACTGACGGTTGCGGACGACTCCGACCACAATCCCCCTTACGGTCGCTCGCTTTACGTACATCGGTGACATCGACGAATTTGCAGGCTGCAGACGGATGCGATGACGTTCCGGGTACCAGTACTTTAAGGTGGCTTCGTTGTCGTCGTTCAAAGCGACGACCATCTGGCCCTTCTCGGCACTTCGACTGCCGCGACAGATGACGTAGTCGCCATCGGCGATGTGCGCTTCGATCATCGAATCCCCTTTGACTCGCAGCACAAACAGGTTCTGCCCTTTGAACATCTGGTCAAAATCGATTCGCTCGTCCAATTCAAACGCCTGATCGGTGAACCCGGCAGAAACCACGCCGGCGAACAACAGGCCTCGATGCCGCGACTCCTTCTCGTTGGCCACCGTGTTGGGCTCTTGGGTCAATTCGATCGCCCGCGCCTTATTTGGGTCACGTCGAATCAATCCCTTGCGTTCCAGCGCTCGTAGGTGACACACGACCCCGTTAGGCGAGCGGATATCAAAGCATTTGGCGATTTCACGCACCGTTGGACCGTATCCGCGGGTCTGAATCAGATCGCGGATCAAGTCGTACACCTCTTGCTGCCGGCGAGTCAGTTTCGTGTTGAGCATTCTGGTCATGCCACGCTTCCCCTGTTCTGCGATGAAGACAAGACTGGTTTCACTGGGCCGGATGTCGAACCGTCTTCCATCAAACAGTTTCTCCAGCCAACAAACGCCTAGGATAATATACAAGCGTACATAATCAACCCCCCTTTTTGGAAAAACGTTCGTCCTTCGTTTCGTCTTGGAATCGCAGCAGGGCGTAACGTTTCTTTCCGGTCCGCAGTACGATGACGGTTTCGCTGGCCAGATCGGCAGCGGTCAACATCGTATCGAGGTCGTCGCGTCGACGGTTGTTGACATAGGCCCCACCTTGCTGGATGGCGCGTCGCGCTTCGCTGTTGGATTTGGCCAAGCCGGCCGTTGTCAAGGCCTGGATCAACGACAAACCCGGTGTTTCCAAGCGACCGCATGGTAGCTGGCTGCTGGGCACGTCCGCGAAGATCTCGACCAGTTGTTGGTCCGTCAATCGGTCGATTTCGGCGCCAAAGAAGACCTCGGTCGCGCGCACCGCTGCGGCCAGCCCATCGTCGCCGTGGACCAGTCGCGTCAGTGCTTCGGCCAGGCGTTTTTGGCTGTGACGTGCCTGAGGCTGTTCGTCGCGGAGTCGGTCCAGTGCGTCGATTTCTGCCTGTTCCAGTTCGGTCAGCACCCGCAGGCAACGACCGGCATCTTCGTCGGCGACGTTGATCCAGTACTGATAGAATGCATAGGGGCTGGTTCGGTCGGCGGATAACCACAACGCCCCTTTTTCGGTCTTGCCCATCTTGGTGCCGTCCGTCTTCGTCAGCAGGGGGCAGGTCATCCCGTACAATTGCACGCTGCGCATACGACGCCCCAGATCGATCCCTGCCGTGATATTTCCCCACTGGTCGCTGCCTCCGATCTGCAATTGACAACCGAAACGGTCGTACAAGTGGACGAAGTCGTAGGCTTGCAACAGCATGTAGCTGAATTCGGTATAGCTCATGCCGCTGTCGTTACGTTCCAGTCGGGCTTTCACCGAGTCCTTTGCCAACATCGCATTGATCGGGAAATTTTTGCCGACGTCTCGTAGAAAACCCAAGTAGCTGAACCCCTGCATCCAGTCAGCGTTGTTGGCCAGCAGGGCGGACAGCGGGCCGGCATCGAAGTCCAGAAAGGGCTGCATCTGCTGCTGCAAGCCCGCGACATTGGCCTGCAACGCTTCGGCCGACAGCAGGTTCCTTTCCTGGCTCTTACCGCTGGGATCGCCGATCATTCCGGTCGCCCCACCGATCAGCGCGATAGGCCGATGCCCAGCTCGCTGGAATCGGCGGAGCATCAACAGCGGCAGCAGGTGTCCCACATGCAGGCTCTCGGCCGTCGGGTCGAAGCCCGCATACAAGGTTCGGCTGCCTGAGTTCAGCCATTCTGGCAAAAACGTCGCGTCGGTGGACTGGTGGATCAGTCCCCGCCAGAGTAGATCGGCGTAAATGTCTTTCATCATGTCTTCTGCAACAGGTCAATGGGAGGTGTCGCCGAGTCCGCTTGGGAACTCAACTGGCATAGTCGCTGGGTTCGGGATGCCGCCAGGGTTCGCGGTAACTGCGCCGCAACAGCTCCGTCGCCACCGCATCGCCCACAACTTCGTGTCGCTGGGGATCGTAGGTCACGGCGCGGCCGACCTCCATGGCGATATTGGCTAGGATGCAACTGGCGCTGGAGATATGGCCATCTTCGATGTCCGCCACAGGTCGGCTGCCTTCGTCGATGGCGGCCAGGAAATCGAGCATATGGCGGCGAGTGGCCGGCGCCGCATTCAACTCGATGCGTTCCTCGGTCACATCTTCCGGGTACTGCTCCCGCTCGAAAACGCACTCGAAATGGATCGGGTCGACTTTCTTATCATGAGGCACAAAATCGGCACGCATGGTGCTGGCTTTCAGCACGCCCTTCTCGCCGTGCACGAACAGCCCCCAGGGATAGTCCGGATCGGTGGGCAAGCCCCAGGTGCGATGCTGCCAAACCGCGTTGAAATCATCGAATTCAAAGGTGGCGGTCTGCGTGTCGGTGATGTTGGATTTGCCATCCTTCTGAACGTAAATGCCGCCGGACGAGGTGATACGCTTTGGCCATCCCAGTCCCAGCATCCAGTTGACCGTATCCAGCATGTGGACGCACATGTCACCGACGATGCCATTGCTGTATTCCATGAACGTGCGCCACCATCTCAGGTGAGGCAAACCGTCGTAGGGGCGCAGCGGCGCCGGACCGGTCCAAAGGTCGTAGTCCAAGAAGTCCGGCACCGGCTGGACCGGCGGATTGCCGTTGGCCCGCATGTGGAAGTAGCAGCACATGTCGACATGCCCGATGGTGCCCAATAAACCAGCGTCGATCACCCGCCGCTTGGCCTCGATCAAATGCGGGGTGCTTTTTCGCTGAGTCCCGATCTGGACCACGCGACCATGTTTCCGAGCGGCGGCCAGCACGGCTTCCCCCTCGATGACATCGGCGCTGACCGGTTTCTGCAGATAGACGTCCGCCCCCGCCTCGATCGCAGCGATGGCGTGCAGCGCGTGCCAGTGGTCGGGCGAACCGACGATCACGATATCCAGCTCGTGCTCTTTCAGCATGTCGCGATAATCGGCATAACCGCGTGGCGTCTTGCCGGATTTCTGCCGCTCTTTGGCGATCGCTTGAGCCCCCGCCACCATGTTTCGGTCAGGATCGCAGATCGAGATGATCTCGACCGGAGCGACCTGGGCCAGCCGCCATAGGTCGCTCTTGCCGTACCAACCAGCGCCGATCAAACCCACTCGACGCGGGCTGCGATGCACCAGGTCCAGCCCGTAAGCGCCCAGCGCGGTGTAGGCCAGACTGGCCGATGCCGTCTGAAGGAAGCGACGCCGATTAACGCGAAAGGGTGAAATGCCGCTAGATCGAGCCGAAGACATGGATTGCCGGGAAGGATCGTTCATGGTCAGAGCTCCGAAAGGTTGGTAGAATTCTCATTTTAGGGTAAAAAGTCGCACGCGAGTGCCCATTATGCCGCAGCGCCGCCCGCTGGATCAAGTGAGGCGCGCTCGGTTTCCCAACGCGATCAGCCCTCGTCGAAATAGCGATCAGCCCTCGTCGAAATAATGGTACAGCGCTTCGGCGAATTGGTGCCCATACAGTTTCCAATGCTCGGCCTTCGGATAGTCGTCCAACCCGGCGATCCAGTTCGCGTTCAATTCGTGCACCACCGCCGCGATGCCGTAGCGTGCCAGCAGGCCTTCACCGATCGAACCGGGATTACGGAACGTGCTGCGAGTGCTGCCCTCGGTGAACCAGGTGTGGGCTCGCAGCACCTGCTCCAGATGTTCCATCCGCGCCAGATAGGCTGCCAAAGCATCCGGATCGAGTTCCGGCCGACTGATATGCAATCGGCCGTAGGCATCGTTGTGGAAATCCAGCATGAGATCGGGGCGGTGACCGGCGGCGATCGCCGTCTCCAACCACTTTTCGAGAGCCGCGTTTTCAGGGGCCAGTTCACCATCCGCCGGCTGGTCCCAGTTGCGGTTCAGATCCCTGCCTCGCACATTGAAACGGGTCATGCCTCGCGCCACGCCATCCTTGTTGGCCATGGGCATGATGTCCACGGCATAACGTTCCAAATATCGCTCTGCCGAAGATTCGCCGCTCAACAGCCGATCCAGCAACCCTTCGATCACCCAGTTACCGCCCGGTTCCCACGGATGAGCCCGGGCGCGGATCAGCACACGATGCGGTGCGTCCGGTCGCCCGACGCGGATCATCTCTAATTCACGCCGTTGGACCGTCCAGCCGATCGAAGTGATCCGGACCAGCGGATGATCGGCGATGCGGGCCTTCAGCCGCTGGAGATCGGCAATGCCGTAAGGCTCCAAACGAGCCACATACAGCGAATCGCCTTGCAGCCGCACCGTGAACCGCAGCCGATGAGGATCCGCGGGCTCCGTCGGAACCGGTCGCCACGATCGACCGTCGTCCGACACGAACGCGACCTTGGCTTCCGGGATCGGTCCGCTGGGTCGATGGTTCCAGATATTGGCGAACGGCCCCATATCCAACGTCAACCGGGCACCCGGTTCGGCCTCGATTCGAAACAACCAATGCCCGTTGGCTCGATTCGGCGACGATCGCTCCTGATCGTACATCAAGTGGATGCGGACCAGGCCGTCATCGTCCTGTTCCCACCACAGGGGCGATGCATGCTCGAAAGCCGTATCGATGAACCGCAGCGGCCCTGGCCCATCGTCCGCAGAACGAGCCAAGGCGGCAACGCAAAGAACCAGTCCTGTCGCGAAGGAAAACCATGTTTTGATCACGGATCGATCTCCTGGAAACCGCAGCACGCACAATCGTCGCGACGCGCCAATTGCACCGTACTCACGTGGCCCTGGTAGGCATCGTAGGTCAGCATCTTGCCCCACAGCGGTTTGCCGGTATCCGACAAAATCTTGATCGCCTCTAATGCCGCCAAGGAACCAATAGCGGACGAGATACCGCCGACAACGGGAAACAGCTCTTCAAACGGCGGCGTTTCCGGATAGACGCATTGCAAACAGGCCGTATGTCCGGGCCGGTACACGGCCAGGGTTCCGCTCATCCCCCACTGGGCCGCGTCGATCAACGGGACGGCCGCTTGAACGGCTGCTCGATTCAGTCGCAGACGCTCTTCGAATGTCGGCGGACAGGCGAGAATGATGTCGCAGCGCCGAGCTAATTCAAGGGCTTGATCATCGTCCGGTTCGTAGTCGATCGCTTCGATTTCGACAAAGCGGTTGACCGAACGCAGACGCTCCGCAAAAGCCGGAGCGCGGGGCTGATCCAATCCGGCCTCGCTGGCCAATACCTGGCGGTTCAGGTCCGGCGAGATCAAATCGCCGCCATGAGCGATGATGACACGCCCGACCCCGGCCATCGTCAGCATCTGAGCCGCTGGACCACCCATGCCGCCCACTCGAGTGACCAAGGCGGTGGAACCTTTCAGAAGCTGCTGCCCCCGGACGCTCAAAACCCCAGGTCCGATCTGCCTGGCGTACCGCTGCCGTTCGTCGGCAGTCAACGGGAGAGGTGTTTGTGACATGGGACTGTTGCTTTTTGCTTAAAACGAAACGGGTAACTCGAGACATTGGCTCAGCCGCCTGAGAAAATCGTCTCGGCGGATCAGCCGTGCCCCCATCCTGCTGAGATGCTCGGTGTCCTGCTGGATGTCCAGCATTTGAAAGCCTCGCTGGCGAAGATGCTGGACCAGGAACACTACGGCGGCCTTCGAGGCATCCCGCTGACGGTGAAACATCGATTCGGCTCCGAAGAAACCGCCTAACGACATGCCGTAAAGCCCCCCGACCAACCGAGCATCTTGCCAGACTTCCACACTATGCGCCCAGCCCAGATCGTGCACCCGTCGAAAGGCATCGATCATGCGAGCCGTGATCCATGTTCCACTCATCTCGCTTCTTGGTGCCGCACAAGCTCGGATCACATCCTCGAAGGCCTGATCGAACGTCACTCGAAATTCGCCCCGGCGAAGACGCCGCTGCAGACGCCGCGGCACATGAAGTTCGTCCAGTTCCAGCACAGCACGAGGATCCGGACTGAACCAAGCCAGAATCTCGATGTCGCCGTCCACGCACGGCCAAGGGAAAATACCACTCCGATAGGCCGCTAGCAGCCATTCAGGTGATAGCTCTCCTCCCACCATGAGTAGCCCATCCGGAAGAGCCCTTCTTACCGGGGGAAACCAGGGGCCGTCGGCGTTGCGGTGGTGGCTGAGCATGGTAAATGATGATAACCTAAACCGGTTGCTTCGGAACCCGGCGGCCGAATTTTGGAAATTAGACCGCTCGGACGTTGGGAAACCTCCGCAGTCGACGCAAAGACGGTATAATGAACAGGAACTAGACTCGTATTGCCCCCTCGAAGGGACCAAGACGCTGATGACTGACTCATTCTATCGATCGGAAAGCGTGATTCCTCGTCCAAACCGGCCACCCTCGGATGGACCGGCAGATTACCCGGAACTCCCGACCAACGCTCCCCATACCGCAGGTTCTTCCGTCGGCGATTTCACCCGCGAAGCGGTCGATCCCCGAGTGCAGGCCGAGGCTCCGAACGGTTCGCGTCGAACTCGAAGTGACCAGTCGACTTTGTTCTTTACCTTGCCAAGAATCATGGGCTTGTTGCTGCTCTGGTTGGTCCTGCAGTACCTGGTGCCCTACTTCATCGAACGATATCACTATGCCGCAACGCGAGGACGGCAACTGGCCGAGTACGAGGTCGCCGTGGAAGGGCTCAAGACGCTGCCTTTGGAGAGCCTGTCCAAAGCGTATCAGATGGTGTCGCAGCATGTGGCCCCCAGCGTCGTCCACATCGACGTTGGCAGCCGAAGCGAAGACCTTTCGCCGACTGGGGGAATGCCTCATCCGTTTGGGCCACGCATGCCGCTGGATCGCGGGCAAGGATCCGGGGTGATCGTCGATACCAGCGGGTTCATCGTCACGAACTACCATGTGGTCGAACAAGCGGGTTCGATCCGGGTATCCTTAAGCGACGGCCGGAACGTCAATGCTCGCGTCGTAGGTTTCGACCAAGAAACGGATCTGGCGTTGTTGAAGATCGAGGCCCGCTCGTTGGTCGCTGCCGATTGGGGCGACAGTGATGAATTGGAGGTCGGCGCTTTGGTGTGGGCCGTCGGCAGTCCGTTTGGATTGCAGAGTACCACCACGTCCGGAATCCTGAGCGGCAAGCATCGGGCCGGGATGGCTGGGGCCGTTTACCAGGATTTCTTGCAGACCGATGCGGCGGTGAATCCCGGCAATAGCGGTGGGCCGTTGGTCGATGTGCGAGGGAAGATCGTGGGGATCAATACGGCCATTCTGGGCGATGCCTTTCAGGGCGTTAGTTTCGCGATCCCCAGTCGCGTGGCCAGACATGTGGTCGAACGTCTGAGGCGTGAGGGCCGAGTCGCTCGCGGATGGCTGGGTGTGGAACTGCGACCGGTCACCGAAGAGGATGTCGTCAACGGGGGCTTACCGGACACGCAGGGTGCCTGGATCGTCCGCTGTCACGACGATCACGGGTTGTCTTCGCCAGCGCGACTGGCAGGCATTCAAGGTGCCGATGTGATTATCCGCTGGAACGATCAACTCATCGCGAAACCAGACGAACTGATCCGAGCCGTCGGCGAAACGGAAGTGAATTCGACAGCCGAAGTTATGATTCGCCGCAACGGTCAGGAACTGACGCTGGAGGTTCAAGTAGCCGAGCGTCCGGTGAACCTGCGCTCATGATGTTTCGATAGGAAAGCAACCGCGATGGAGTGGATTTTCGAAGATCCTGTCCCGATCATCATTGTCGGTGGCCTGACGGCCGCGATTCTTGGCGGAGGCTGGATTCAGACAGGTCGCAATCTTTTGCTGTATCTGATGATCGCGGTCCTGGTGCTGACCGTGGCCCTGGTGATCGTCGAGCGTCTGGTGGTTACCCCGCGGGAGGAAGTCCGCGCGACGTTGTTCGAGATCGCTCGATTGGTCGAGGACAACGATATCCAGGCTGCGGTGGATTACGCCCACCCCGATGCACGTCACATCCGCGACATGGCGACGGCCGAATTGTCGCTCTACCACTTCCACTCCGTCGATATCAAACGTAATCTGAGGATCACTATCTTTCCCGACCACCATCCACCACGTGCGGAGGCCGATTTTAATGTGGTGGTGATGCTCGACACCCCGGATGGGTTCCTGACCCAACGTCGTATCCCTAGGTTCGTCCAGGTGACGATGTTGCGGGATGAGGATGGCCGCTGGCGAGTCTCTGATTACGCACATGACACACCACAACGCGGCTGGACGACTCGGGAAGATCCCTGACACCCCCCTGATGAAAGCATCGTGAAGGACCATGACGGATGAACCGCTGTTGGAGTCAACAGGCTCCAAGCATGCATCGGCAAACGCTACGGCTCGCGAGGATGACTTGCGCGATTTGATCGAACGGTTGGCCCGAAAACAGCCCTACGCGGTGCTGTGCACTCAGGGAAAAGGGCAACCCTACGGTTCTCTGGTGGCGCTGGCCGTGACCGATGATCTGTCTGCGGCAGTGTTCGCCACGCCGATGACGACGCGAAAATACCGCCTGCTTTGCGACTGCGATCACGTGGCTTTGGTGATCGATAGCCGCTCGCAGTCGGTCGACGACATGATGCAAGTCGAGGCCGTCACGGCGACCGGTCGCGCTAAGCAACTACCGCCGGGGACCGAGTTCGAGCAGATGGCTCGTTTGCTCGTTGACCGACATCCTCAGTTAGACGTGTTTGTGAGATCACCCTCGACGGCCGTTTTTCGTGTGGAAATCATCCGGTACTTCCATGTCTCGCGTTTTCAGGAGGTTCGGCAATGGATTCCGACGCGTGGGTAATCCCGCTGGCCGAAGCCGCGACGGTCGATCAGCAGCAGATTGGGGGCAAGGCAGCTCACCTGGCACGCTTACACCAAACCGGCTTCCATGTCGCGCCCGGATGCTGCATCCCCGTGGCGGCATACGAGCGATTCCTGCAAGCGAATCAGTTGCCGCTGATGATTCAGATGGAACTCGGCCGAAAATCGCTCGAAGATCTGCGATGGGAGGAACTCTGGGACTCCGCACTGCGGATCCGCAATCGGTTTGCCGAAGCGCAGTTTCCGGTGGAGGTCGAGCACGCGATTCGTCGAGCCGTCCGGGACTTGGGCAGCCGTACGCCGCTGGCGGTCCGTTCCTCAGCGCCCGGCGAAGACTCGGCGAACCGATCCTTTGCAGGACTGCACGAATCGTTTCTGCATGTGGTGGGCGAAGACGCCGTCGTGGAATCCGTGCGCTTGGTCTGGGCATCCTTGTGGTCGGATGCTGCCCTGCTGTACCGTCAGGAACTGGCGTTGAATCCGCTCCACAGCCGCATGGCCGTGTTGATCCAAGAAATGCGCATCGAGGATTGCTCCGGTGTTGCCTTTGGCCGTGACCCTCGCATAGAAGACAGCGAAAATGCGGTGGTCGAGGCGGTTCCCGGACCCTGCTGCGAACTGGTCGATGGAACCGTCGATCCGGATCATTGGCTGGTTCACCGGACATCGCGCCAAGTCGTCCGCTTCACGCCCGGGCGACGTGATGGCGATCCACAGAACGAGCCGTTACTGGCACAACTCGATCTAGAGTCGTTGTTAACGTTGCTTGATCGGGTAGAAGCCC